>JAYURR010000077.1:0-15954 GCA_043756605.1 Chitinophagaceae bacterium | reverse complement strand
ATGGAAAAAGTTTTTGCATTGCCGATTTGCCCGGTATTATTGAAGGTGCAGCCGAAGGAAAAGGCCTTGGGCACCGGTTTTTGCGCCATATTGAGCGTAACTCTATTTTGTTTTTTTTAATACCGGCAGATAGTAAAGACCATAAACAGGAATTTGAAATTTTACACAACGAGCTGGAGCAATATAATCCGGAAATGCTGCAGAAAGATTTTGTAATTGCCATCAGCAAAAGCGATATGCTGGATGATGAATTAAAAGCAGCCATAAAAAAAGAGTTACCTAAAAAAATTCCGCATATTTTTATTTCATCGGTAACCGGTCAGGGTTTATCTGAATTAAAAGATTTACTTTGGAATACTTTAAACAACTCCGATAAAGTATAACAGCATTTGTCATCCATTTTTAAATATATCAGTGAGTTCTATCAAAAAGAATTTAAGCTGGCGTATTTTTTAGTGGTTTTATTATTACTCGGCATTTACATCTATTTAAATTACTGGCATAATTTAGAAAATCGTTTTGCTGCAGGTGGCAAATCCAAATGGGCTGATTTTTTTGGCTACTATCTGCTGTATCTTATCCCTTTTGGCAGTGCATTTTTACTACAATTATTTTTTTATAAAGATTGTACTTATTATCACAACTACTGGTTTTGGATAATTCTTTTGCTGGCACCGGCTTTTTTTTCTTTCCGTGTTAATTTCGATTTTCATCAAACCATAATAAAAAATATCTGGAGCGGCGATGCACAAATTTTCTGGATGCGTTGCCTCAACTGGGTTGTACGGGTTTTTGTGTTGCTGATACCTCTATTTATAATTTGGATTATAAAAGACAGAAACAACCAGCCTTTTTATGGCACAACCACTTTAAAAGATGTTAAGCCGTATTTAATAATGCTGGCAATCATGATCCCTTTGATTGCACTGGCCAGCACGCAAAAAGATTTTTTGCAAATGTATCCTAAAGCAAAATTCATTACGCAGCTGGATCTGCCATCAAAAAAAATACACTATTTTATTTACGAGCTTTGTTACGGGTTTGATTTTGTGAGCATCGAATTTTTCTTCCGCGGTTTTTTAATTCTTTCTTTATTAAAAATATGTGGCCCACACTGCATTGTGCCCATGGCCTGTTTTTATTGTACCATTCACTTTGGCAAACCAATTGGCGAAGCCATCAGCAGTTTTTGGGGCGGCTTATTACTCGGCATTATAAGTTACAACACACAAAGTATTTGGGGCGGCTTAATTATACATTTGGGCATAGCCTGGCTTATGGAAGCCGGTAGCTGGCTGGGGCTTCTTTTTAAAAAATAATGCTGCAAACATGATGAATAAGCAGCAAAATATCTGTTAACCGTATCTCTGTATTGTGCGCCAATGCTGATTAACTGAGTACTTCTACTATTGTAATTGTAATAATTGATGGCTAATTTTAAGCAATGAAAAAACTTTTCGAAATATCGTTATTGTTTTTTTTATCTATCACACTCTGTGCCTGCCCCTATAGTTCTGCCTATTATTTAGATGAAACGCCAAATATTTATGTTGAAGACGCACTTGTAGGAAAATGGATAGCGTTTGTAAAAAAGCCCAACAGTAACCGTAAGGAAGCGGTTTATTTAACCCTGAGCAAAAAAACAGATACTGAATATAATATTTCTTTCTCAGGTAATATGGATGAGTTGCACCCATATAAATACATCACTTCCGATTCACTGGCTGGCAGGGCATTTATGAGTACTGTTGATGGCAGACAGTTTTTAAATATCAATATTAACGCCCGTGTTTATATTGCAGAGCTTGATTATAAAGATGATAAACTTTCTTTACTGCCACTTGCCGAAAGCTTTACTTCAAAAATGATTTTCACCAGCGAAGCACTCCGCAAATCTGTGCAACTACATTATAAAACCAGGATACATCCGGTAATAGACGATGAGTTTTGTTTACGTAACATGATTAAAGTGAATTAACCTTTAGTTGCAATTGAAACAGTTGCAAATACTGCGTTATTTAGTAAATTGCCCTTCTAAACTTACGATTGCATGCAACAAAGCAAAATTGCCGGTATTGGCTACTATGTGCCCAAAAATGTTTTTACCAACAACGATCTTAAAAAATACATGGATACTTCTGATGAATGGATACAGGAACGTACCGGTATAAAAGAACGCCGCTATGCCGACCGTACCGCCGAAACCACCACCACCATGGGTGTTGAGGCATCTAAAATTGCCATTGAAAGAGCTGGCATTACGCCGCAGGATATTGACTTTATAGTTTTTGCAACACTCAGCCCCGATTATTATTTTCCGGGCTGCGGTGTTTTATTGCAACGTGCTATGAAGATGAAAGAGATTGGCGCTTTAGATGTGCGTAACCAATGCAGCGGTTTTGTGTATGCTTTATCGGTTGCCGATCAGTTTATAAAAACAGGTATGTATAAAAATATTTTGGTTGTTGGGGCAGAGAAACATTCTTTTGGTTTGGATTTTAGTACCCGAGGCAGAAACATCAGCGTAATTTTTGGCGATGGTGCAGGAGCTGTTGTATTGCAGCCAACACAAAAAGAAGGGCAGGGTATTTTAAGCACTCATTTACACAGCGATGGTGATAGTGCAGAAATACTTGCCATGTACAATCCCGGTACACATGCCAACCATTGGGTAACAAACCCGGTTGCAAATTTTGATGATGCCGAAATGGGACAAATGTTTATGAGCCACGCTATGATTGATGATGCTCAGAATTTTCCGAATATGGATGGTCCGGCAGTTTTTAAAAAAGCCATTGTAAAAATGCCCGAAGTGGTGGAAGAAGCTTTGGCAGCAAACGGCTTAACAACTGCCGATATTGATATGCTGATACCGCACCAGGCCAATTTGCGCATTGCACAATTTGTGCAGCAAAAATTAGGACTGCGGGATGATCAGGTTTATAATAACATACAAAAATATGGCAACACCACGGCAGCATCGGTACCCATTGCTTTGTGCGAAGCCTGGGAGCAGGGCAAAATAAAAGAAGGCGACCTGGTTTGCCTGGCAGCATTTGGCAGCGGTTTTACCTGGGCAGGTGCTTTAATCAGATGGTAGTATGTAAGAATTGTAAAAATGCTTTGGCACCATAATTGCCTTTTTAAGAATTATTATATTACTTGAATAATTTAAAACCTAAACCTTCACAACATGAAAAAGTTTTTTTTACCCTTCATTTTATTTTTAGCTCTTGGCAGCACAGCAATGGCACAATGCACTGTTGATGTTTTTATCAATGGCGTAAAAGCCGGACAAATAAGTTTAAAAGCAGGCCAGACAAGTGGTGGCAGCCTGTCTTACAAAAAATCAACTTATAAAATCATTGATAAATTAACCATACAGATACAAGGCAAATCGGTTGATGGTGGTTACTACAGAAAGATAATGGTTATGGGCGATGATGAAAAACCAATGCTGGTTGCACCAGAAACTGCCGGAGCCGTAGGCCAGTTTGCACTTACAAATAAGAGCATCATTAAAAGACTTAAAAGCGGGAAGCCTATTACGCTATATGTAGAAAAAACGCCTGCCAATACAAAAAGTACTGAAGCTGTAACAAAAGTTTATCTTGGTACTTTGACAAGAGAAAAATAATTCATGCACCGAAAATTTATTTATTTTATAAACCCCATTTCCGGCACCGGGGGAAAGGGTTTATTAGTTGATATCATTAAAAACAAAACGGCCGAAAAAAACATTCCTTTCGAGATACTGGATACCAATGCAGCTGGAGATTACGCATTTCTGAAAGAAAAAATTGCAGCAGAAAATATAACCGATGTAATTGTTTGCGGCGGCGATGGTACGGTTAACCAGGTTGCAAGCGGCTTATTGGGTGTGCGGCTAAATATTGGCATTATACCCATGGGCAGCGGTAATGGGTTGGCTTTTGCCGCAAAAATTCCAAAAAGAATTCACAAGGCGCTGGAAGTGGTTTTTAATGGAAATGCGGCTTACATTGATAGTTTTTATATAAACAAAAAATTCAGTTGCATGCTGTGCGGCCTGGGTTTTGACGCACAGGTAGCCCACGATTTTGCAAAGCAAAAAAAACGTGGGCTTTCTACTTATATCAAACAATCAACAAAAAATTTCTTTAGTGCCAGGCACTATAATTTTGAATTAATACTGGATGGAAAAGCCATTAAGAGCGAAGCATTTTTTATCAGTATTGCCAACAGCAACCAGTTTGGAAATAATTTTACCATTGCCCCGCAGGCCAGCTTGCACGATGGTTTGCTGGATATTGTGGTAGTAAATAAAATGAGCAAGGCCCGAATGATATGGACCATTTTAAAACAGATACGCAACGGACAGGTAAGGCTTTACGAAGACAAAAAGTATCACCGCAACGATATTCATTATTTTCAAACAAAAAAAATTACTATAAAAAATCCTGAGTTTGCTCCGCTACATATTGATGGCGACCCTGCAGCAACCAGCGATATTTTTGAAATTGAAATAATTGAAAATGCTTTTAAATTGCTGATGCCTTAATTCAGATAACATGATTTTACTACTGATTAAAAATGTAAGTAAATTACCCTGTTGGCGGAGTTAATTTATTTAGTCCCGTTAGGGACAGTAGATTGGTAGAAAAAGGGCAAGAATGTAAATAAATGCCGTAGGCATGATAGAATATCCTGGCAATCTGTCGTGCCTAGGGCGCTTTTCTCAAATATTTTAATATTTCTACCAATCTTTTGCCTCCATGAGGCATTGCCATCTAATATTTTACCGTAGTCGGTTGTATTACTTATCTAATAAAAATGGTATTACATGTTCAATAAAGAACTGCTGTACAAGAGTGCGACGCCACCGAAGCTAAATAGAGATTCAAGAGCCCGGCTCAAAAAATTATTTCAATAGATCTTTAACTACTTTTAAAGACGCCTGGTTGTAATCACTATTAAAAGCTTGCTTTACTGCAATTTTTTCACGTGCCGTTAAATGAAAATTAAGTGCTGCTCCTTTCTCTTCTGTTTCGGGTGCATACATAAATGATATGCGTTGCAACTGCTCACCAAAGCCTGCCTGCAAATAACTATATTGATCAGTTTCTGAAAAAGACTGCAGCTTGTACCAGTTGTGCTGCAGCATTGTGCCGGGCTTTATTAAAACATCTGTTATGGATCCGGTTTCAAAAGGTTGTTGCCAGTTATCCTGCTGCCGGTCCTGTATCTGCAGTATAATTATTTTGCTGGTATTTTCTTTCAGCCAGTCTTTAAAATTTTCTATAAACCGCAGTGTGGTTTCCTGTCCATAATTGTCACGCATGCCGGCATCCATCACATCAATAACAGGGTTACTTGGCAGCCAAACATTTGGTAATACGTATGGGAAGCTTGCATTCATGCGCAAGGCAGTAAGCAGGCGGATGTTTAAAGGATTTTGCTTTGTAAACATAGCGGAAAAGTCAACCGCATCGGGGCTTGCCTGCATTTCGTCGGCTTGCGCAAAGGGCTTCATCATAAAGCTGATGGGCTGTGAGCAGATCATCATTTTTCTGCCATCTCTGCCAATGGTTGAGTTAAAAATCATCAACGGGATGGCTGCATTTTTTTCATCAACAGCATATTCCTTCAATTGCTTATCAAGTACGTTTCCGCTGTTGCGATTTAATTTCTGCTCAAAAGCATAGCCCCTGTCTTTTACATATTTGTATTTACCAACTGTAAATTTTTGTGCCGGCGAAAAAATATCCCGGGATACCATAGAAGAAAAAAGCGGGTTCAATAAATCTTTGGCAATATTATCTGCATACAGCGGATTGTACAGGTTAAGCAAGCTATCTTTTTGTTTTTGCCTGTACAACTCACGGTAATAAGTGGCCGCCAGCATACCGCCACTGGCACCGCTTATCAGCATGGTACTGCTGAGTAGATTCCCGTTAATAGCACTGTCTAATTTTTGGAGCGTATTCATTACAAAAGTACCGCTGCGCAAACCGCCGCCACTCACGTTGATGAATACCATTACCGGTTTTTCTCCGGCCTGTTTGCTTTTCCAGTTAGCAAGCAGTTGTAGCATATTGGTTTTATCTGCGGCAATTTTTTGCGGGGTAGATAAATTTTGCAATGCTGCTTTATCATATTCCGGACGCTCATCCTTATTGCTGTAGATCAAGCCATACGCTTTGTTGCGGTTATCAATAATTTCATTTTTATATAACACATCTGCAAATAAAATAAGTACAATAAAAAATGGCAGGCTCCAGCTTTGTAAAAAGTAAGATAAGGAACCAATAACGGCCGTCATGGTTGCAAAAAATATTAAAATGCTTGCGGCAGCAGGTGCTTCAAAAACCGGACTATCCATATAAAAGCCAACTACAATTAAAAAAGCAAAAGAAAGCACAATGCTGAGAATGCCAGATAGATGATGCCGTTTAAAAACAGTGTCTAAAAACCCCTGATTATAATGCGATACATTTCTTGGCTTTTTAAAACGCAAACCGCTACCCAGGTAAGCGCTCACTTTTAAACCAGGGATTTCTGTCTGCTGTTGGCCGCTATAAAAGTTTACATTAAAATGCTGTGCCGAATCAATGATAGGTGCAATGGTGCGTTGAATTGTTTTCTCGGCACCAAAAAAATAAGCAAATGAAATAGCAACAATTAAAATAATACCGCCCAGCAAACCCGCAATTACCCAAAAAATTTCACCGGCATTCATCAGTTCTTTGTGAGCATCAAAACGGATGAGTTTAAAAAAATAAAATGCAAGAAAAAGCAATGGCAATATAGCATTGTTGATACAGTATTTTAAAAAAGGTTTTGTGGTGGTTGCCAAAAATCTGCAGCGTTTGCTATGCAGAATAAACGTGGTTATGTTCCAGCTCATAAAAAAAACACCCATTGCAATACCAACTATGAGCGCACTTACCGCATTTACATCTCCCAAATATTCCGGAGAGCAAAACAACGCATCGGCACCATAACTTTTCATAAAGCCGCTGTTGATGGTGCTACCCAGCAAGTACCAAAATACCAGCAACATCTGAAATTTTTTAAAATGCAGTATAAAAAGCTGAATGGGAAAGAAGTAGAAAATATTTTTGAGGGTCTGCTTCATGAACATGGCTGTTGCTTAAAATTACAAAATAAATAAGCAGCATGCAAAGCTGTTTTTAACCGGTGAGCCACCGTGTTGCGGTGACTCACCGGCTTAAAACTATACAACCTGTTTTTTTTGTACAATAAAAAGCAGCGAAACGATAATCATTAATAATACCATTGCAATAAACTGATGCGATACACCCAATACAACCAAACGGTTTGGGTAGGTTGCATTCAACACAGTTAATATTCCCAACAAAACCTGCAGCAACAGCAGCAATACAAGTGTTAACCGAAGCATGCTGAATAGTTTTTTATTTACAACCACTTTTGACCTGTACCACCAGATGCAAACCAATACCGTTAATAAATATGCCAACCCACGATGAATAAAATGAATGGTGATTGGATTTGCAACCAGGTTTTTTGTAAATGGCGAAAGCTCGGCAATTGCAGCAGGCATCATGCTTCCATTAATATCGGGCCAGGTTGGTGCAGTAATTGCTGCCCTTAGGCCGGCCATAAAAGCACCATATATCAATTGAAAAAACAGCACGGTTAAAATCAGCAATAAAAAATGTTTCAGTTTTGTATTGATTACTTTTTGTTCTTCCTTAACAATAAGACTTAATGCAAACCACAAAGTGTAAGCAAGCAAACCAAGTGCGGCAATAAAATGAGTGGTAAGTTCAACATGGCCCACAAAATATTTTTCGGGTACCAGGCCGCTTTTAACCATAAACCATCCAATAAAACCCTGCAGGCCGCCCAGTAAAAAAAGGATGATCATTGGCTTTATCATCCGCCTTTCAAATTTTTTTGTGGCAATAAAATAAATAAATCCAAACAAAAAAACCAGGCCCATCAGCCTTGCCCAGGTACGGTGAAACCACTCCCAGAAAAAAATAAATTTAAATTCAGATAACGTAAAATACTGGTGTACATATTTAAACTGGTCGGTTACTTTATACTTATCAAACTCTGCCTGCCAGGCTGTATCATTTAAGGGTGGTAAGGTACCGGTAATGGGTTTCCATTCGGTAATAGAAAGGCCCGATTCTGTTAACCGGGTAATGCCGCCAATTAATACCTGTATAATAATCATCCCAACGCCTATCAAAAGCCAATATGCTATCTGCCGCTGGGAGCGTTGTTGTTTTTGGGCAGTGTTTTGTAAGATATTTTCCATTGCAATGGCAAATTTACAGCAGCAAAAACTCTTACAGCAAAATGAATTGTTTTTTTATTGTTTTAACTGATATTTGTTAAACACAGATGTTAGCCTCCTATTTACATAAAAATTTAATTGAAGCCGGTTTAGATGAAGCCGGCCGTGGATGCTATGCCGGGCCTGTGTTTGCGGCGGCTGTTATTTTGCCAAAATATTTTCATCACCCTTTATTAAACGATAGTAAACAGTTAAACGAAAAACAACGTAACCTGCTAAGGCCCATCATCGAAAAAGAAAGCATTGCTTTTGCTGTAGCCTCGGTAGATAATGATACGATTGATAAAATTAATATTCTGCAGGCCAGTTTTACCGCCATGCATCTTTCTGTTAATCAGTTAAAAACCACGCCTGAGTTTTTATTGATAGATGGAAACCGGTTTAAAGTTTATAAAAATATTCCGCACCAATGCATTGTCAAGGGCGATGGAAAATATGCAGCCATTGCTGCAGCCAGCATTCTGGCAAAAACTTACCGTGATGAGTTTATGCAACAAATTCATACAGCATTTCCTGAGTATGGGTGGGATAAAAATAAAGGCTACGGAACAGCCATACACCGCAAAGCCATTGATGAATTCGGGCTCTGCAGCTACCACCGCAAAAGTTTTAATATACTGCCAGAGATCGTTATTCAAAAATAAATTCGCCCTTGCCCTGCCTGATGATCGTCCACTCATCGGTTGTACAATCCACAATTGTTGATGGTATCATACTTCCAATGCCGCCATCAATTACAAAATCAACTTTATCGCCAAAATTTTCCTGCATCACTTCGGGATCGGTATATTCTTCCACCATATCGCCGGGCAGTGATGCACTGAGGATAGGATTACCCAATTCATCCAGAATATGCTGGCAAATAATATTATCCGGCACCCGTAAGCCAACAGTTGACTTTTTGCTTTGCAACATTTTTGGCACCTGTTTACTGGCAGGCAATATAAATGTGTATGGCCCGGGCAAATAACTTTTCAGCATTCGGTAAAGTGGCGTATCAATTGTTTTTGTGTAGTCGCTTAAATGGCTCAAATCACGGCAAATAAAAGATAGCTGTGCTTTTTGAGGGTCTACATTTTTTATTTTGCAGATGCGTTCAACTGCTTTGTGTTGGTTAATATCGCAACCCAGGCCGTAGATGGTATCGGTTGGGTAAATGATTACGCCACCGTCTTTTAAACATTCTATCATCTGTTTTATCAGGCGTGGCTGTGGATTATCGGGATGTATCTGAATTAACATATTTTTATTTCGGCCCCCTCTCGAACTTCGCTCCTTCCCTTACCAGGGAACCCCAAAGGGGGAGGAAACGGAGAAGATTTTTGCGAAGATTATATTATGTAAAAATTTTTTGTCTAAATCAAATCAGCATATAATTCATAAAATTACTCCTAATCATCTTACATTAATCTATTACTTTTGCTTTTTGCATGAAAAAAAATCTATAAATTAAAAACTAAACACAGCTTATGTCAGTAATATGCGTTGGTACCATGGCTTTTGATGCTATTGAAACACCTTTTGGAAAAGTAGATCAGATTGTTGGAGGCTCGGGCACTTATGTTGCTTATGCAGCCAGTAATTTTGTAACTCCTATTAAACAGATATCCATTGTTGGGTACGATTTTCCGCAGGAAGAAATGGAGGAATTGAAAAAACGTGGTGTTTCTTTAGAAGGAGTTGAAATTGTAAAAGATAAAAAATCTTTTTTCTGGAGCGGTAAATATCACCTGGATATGAACAGTCGTGACACATTAGTAACAGACCTGAACGTACTGGCAGATTTTAACCCCGTTGTGCCTGACAGTTACCAGGGCGCAGAGTTTGTAATATTGGGCAACCTTTCGCCCGACATACAATTGAGTGTAATAAATCAGTTGAAAGTAAGGCCGAAACTGATTGTAATGGACACTATGAATTTTTGGATGGACATTGCGATGGATGGTTTAAAAGAAGTTTTAAAAAAGGTAGATGTGCTGCTGGTGAATGATGCAGAAGCCCGCCAGTTAAGCGGTGAGCTTTCGTTGGTTAAAGCTGCCAAATTAATTATGGAGATGGGCCCACAGTTTTTAATTATTAAGAAAGGTGAACACGGAGCCTTATTATTTCATAAAGATCATGTTTTCTTTGCGCCGGCTTTACCGCTTGAAGAAGTGTTTGACCCAACAGGTGCAGGCGATACTTTTGCTGGTGGCTTCATTGGTCATCTTGCCAAAACAAAAGACATTAGTTTTGAAAACATGAAAACCGCTATTATTGTGGGTAGTGCCATGGCCAGTTTTTGTGTAGAGAAATTTGGACCGGAAAGATTGAAGGAAATTACCAAAGCAGATATTGATGAAAGATTGAGTGAGTTTGTACAGTTGGTAAATTTTGATATTGATTTGGTGTAATCTTGTCCTTGTCTCTGACGAGGATACATTGGTTTTGAGACGCAGTCTCAAAACGATTTTAAGTAAGTTTGAAACTTACAACCAACCCATCCTCGTCAGAGACGAGGATGAGTGAAGGTTAATTTTGATATTGATTTGGTATAACTTAATAAACTTTGGCAAAGTTCCTCAACCTAAATTATCCGTTCCAAAAACCACCTGGCCTTGCCATACAGCGCTTCGGTGGCGCAATGGCAATGCCAGAAATGATAAACTTCATTATGATCCCAATAAATGGTAAAACTGATCTGTTCGCCCTTCATTGTCCATTTTGTATCACCTGGATCTGTTATACTGCCTTCATCATATGATCGCAAAAGCGAATCCTGGTTGTACTCAGCATTAATAAATTCACTTATCGCAGGTAATTTTTCCAGGTACGCACTTAAAGATGCACAGCCAGTAACTACATTGGGCCGGGGAAGTTTAGGTTGAGCAGGTTTATTGATAAGTTGCTTAAGACGGTTGTTCCAAATTTTGTGTTCAGTAATTATGCCGCTTTCAGCATAGCTTATTTTTTCAATCAGCAAACCGTTGCTGTAGTTTTCTTCTACTTCCAATTTCCCATCGGGATAATATTTTTTGCTGCTCCAGCCATTGGCAGGTTTGCCGTCATTTAAAACACTGAACAAATACAAAGCTCCATTGGGATGGAGTTGTTTTGAAACAATACCACCGGGGTTTTCTGTATAGAGATGCATTAGAAATGTTTTGTTAAGCTATTATAAAGGCCCTGGTTAAGCAGTATGTTATCATTTGTTTTTCAGTTGATCAATTGCTTTTAAAACCGCTTCCCTGTTTTTCTTTGAGCTCATCCATTTCGGCAGCCTGCTTCCAATACTTCTGTTATACATTTCAGCGATGTTTCTTTCCCTGAGTTTTGCATCTACATGCGCCCTCAAAAATTCTAAATGCCCGTAATTGTAAGCCCATAAAATATTGTTGCAACAATTGATGGTAAGCCACATGGGTAAATGAAAATAAGGATCAATATGAACACCCAGAAATTGGAATTTACCTTTTACAGTTGCAGAAGGCGATGAGAACATAACTGCATTACGTTTTTCATCAAGCCGTTTATTGAAGCCACAGGTTTCGCAAACTACCCTGATAAGGCTTTCCTCATTTTTTTGAGGAGCAAGAGCGGGGTTTCTAACAACAGCGTGCCCACCGCAAGCCGGACAAACCACATCTACCACCTGCATAAACTCATAGAGTTTTTTTTGATAGCTGTCTTGGGTTCGTAGTGTTGTCATAGTTTTTACAGAAGTTGTTTTTTTACAACGAAAGACCATACAGCAAACCATCATTACCCGATATCAGCCAGATATTTTCTTCATCCAGCAAAACACTGTTGGGTTCCCATGCTGTAAGGTCTGTTATCCTAACCAGCTTTTTTGTTTTATGATTGTATTGTAACAGGTGATTGCTGTACAGCAACCAGATATGTTCATCATCTGCTTTCAGCAATTTTGTATTATAGTCATCAGCAAGATCATCCGCCAGGGAAGAAACTTCTACCTGATGCTTCATTTTAAGTTTTTTAGAAATGATGCTGAGTTTATTGTCATGCAACACAACCGTAAAATTATCAGTAGTTATTATTTGGGGCAGATCATAAAAATCAGTTCCAAAAATATCTTCTGACAGTTTTCCTTTTATCTCAAGGCCGTCATGTGTAAGTGCGGTAAATTTCTTTACGCAGGGAATATCCTCTACAAAAAGAGCGGCCTTTACTTTGCAGGTTGTATCCAGCAAAACACCATCATAACTTAGCGCTACCCAATTGTTGGCTTCGGCATTAGCCATTATCTTATTTTCAAAGTAATACGGCTGGCGGGAGAATCCGTGTGCAATAAACCGGCTCCACGCAACCGTATCTTTTTTAAGGTCGTATGCCAGTATGCAACCAAAATCATAAATGGCGGTGCCGTACAGCATACCGTTTTTTATGAATGGTTTGGTAGCTAAGGGACCAAAGGGGAGTGCTTTGATTAATTTCCCATCTGCCAGGTTGAACTGTGCCGCCTGATGCACTTCTTTTTTTGATATGCCTGCATAAATGATGCTATCCTGCACATATACCGGTATGGTAGATTTATAATTGGTTTCAATGGACCATTTCAGCGATCCGTCTTTTTTATTGTAGGCATACAGATGATAATCGTTGGCATTAAAAATTACCAGGCCATCATGAATGGTTAAAGAAGAATAAAAACTGCTCATCTGCTCTTTGGTAAAGGCCTGTTGAGAGCGGAAGAATTCTTTTTGGGGGAAAGCTGAAGTTGTAACAAGCAACAGGAAGATAAATGTAATAAAATGTTTTACGGGCATGGGTTTCATCATTTGCTTTAGTTGAGGTATCAGTGCATCAAATTATGCAAAAAATTGAAAGCAGCTCTTTTTTAATGAGCTAAAGACATAAAAACCTTTGTTAAAGATTATACCAGGCATAAAAACACGATGCCAGGCTACTATGCCTGGCATCGTGTTTTATCATACTTCTTTTTACTTCGTTATCCCTTCCAACGCAAACAAAAATGCATATTCTCTTGCCCGGTCTTTTAGTGCTTTAAATCTTCCGCTGGCGCCACCATAGCCGGCTTCTGTATTGGTGTATAATAACAGTTTATTATTATCAGTTTTCATTTCACGCAGCTTGGCAAACCAGGGCCGGTTCAAAATACTGTACCTGGCTGTGTTGCAGGCCGGTTGCAACCAGCATATTGGGGTATGCTGTTTGGTTACATTGTCATAGGGCGAATAAGACAATATCTAAAATTTATTTTTATCTTTGAAGTGTGCAAGATTTAAAAAAGTTTAAACATGAACTACAACTTATCATTAACGGAAAGAGCATCTCAGGCCAAAGCAGTGCTATCCAGGCAGCCAAAGCCCACCTTACAAATTATTCAAAAACAAGTAGCCAAACTAAAGCAACAAAGCCTGGCAGGGCAGAAGAAGAAAGGGCATTAACTGAATTTACAACAAAAAATAATTTTTGGCTTATAGATCAAAATCTGGGCATTTACATTACAGAAGGGGCTGAACAGAAAGTTTTTTACAAAAATAACAGCGATGTTATTTACAAAAAGCAGATGCGATTTTTTATACTTCCTGGTTAGATTACTTTGATAACCTTTTATTACACAACCATTTCTTTCCTGATACAAGTTATACTTTAGTTGGTTTTTGTAATACAGATAACAAGTTATTTGCTATTGTACAACAACCGTTCGTTTTATCTACTGAACCTACAAATTTAGAAAGGATAAAAAATTATTTGTTTTATAATGGCTTTATAAATAAAAAGAATAACGATTATTATCATTCCTATTTAGGTATTATTTTAGAAGACTTACACGATGAAAATTTTTTAACAAATAATGGAGTATTATTTTTTATTGATACGGTTTTTTATATAACAGCTATTTTTTTTGAACAAGATTAAAAAACCGAAGTTCATCACTTCGGTTTTTATGTTGTACAACTATCTATTTATTTCGTTATCCCTTCCAGCGCAAATAAAAATGCGAATTCTCTTGCCCTGTCCTTTAAAGCTTTAAACCTTCCGCTGGCGCCGCCATGGCCGGCTTCCATATTGGTGTACAGCATCAGTTTGTTTTTATCTGTTTTCATTTCACGCAGTTTGGCAACCCATTTGGCAGGTTCAAAATATTGCACCTGGCTATCGTGCAGGCCGGTTGTTATAAGCATATTGGGGTAAGCCTGTTTGGTTACATTATCATAAGGCGAATAAGATTTCATGTACATATAATTTTCCTTATTGGCCGGGTTACCCCATTCATCATATTCGTTTGTTGTTAAAGGAATAGATGCATCACTCATGGTTGTAACTACATCTACAAAAGGTACCTGTGCAATAACGCCATGCCACAGATCGGGCCGCATGTTTACAACAGCACCCATCAATAAACCACCGGCACTGCCACCGCTGGTGTACAAATGTTCTTTGCTGGTATATTTACCTGCAAGTAAAAATTCGGCACAGTCAATAAAATCGGTAAAGGTGTTTATCTTCTTATTCATCTTACCATCTTCGTACCAGTACCTGCCCATCTCCTGCCCACCTCTTATATGTGCAATAGCATAAGCAAAACCCCGGTCAAGTAAACTTAAACGCACACTACTGAACGATGCTTCCATGCTGGCACCATAAGAACCATAGCCGTACAGCATTAAAGGTGCATTGCCATCTTTTGTAAACCCTTTTTTATAAACAATGGAGATGGGAATTTTTGTTCCATCTTTTGCAGTTGCCATTACCCTTTCTGTTTCATAATCTGATGGTTTGAAAGTGCCAATCACTTCCTGTTGCTTCATCAGCTTTTTTTCTTTGCTAACCATGTTGTAATCATAAACGGAGTTGGGTGTTGTAAGCGATGTATAATTATAGCGCATTACATCGGTATTATAATCAGGAATATTGCTGATACCTGCAGCATAAGCTGCTTCATCAAATTTCAGATAATGAGAACTATTGTCTTTTGTGTTTAAGATATGTATCTGTGTTAAACCATCTTTTCTTTCTGATATAGCTATAAAATTTTTAAACAGATCAAAACCCTGTACCAGTATTTTATCATTATGAGGAATCAGGTCTGTCCATGCCGATGAATCGGTTTTAGTTTCGGCACAGGTCATCACTTTAAAGTTCTTTGTATTGAGGTTGGTGCGTATGTAAAATTTATCATTGGCATGATCAACATCGTAGAGCACTTCTTTCATTCTGGGTTGAAAAACTGTAAATGTTCCTTCCGGCTTATTGGCATCAATCCATCTTACCTCTGATGATAAAGTTGCCTGAGATGTGATCAGAATAAATTTATCAGACTTGGTTTTGCCAACACCGATATAATTAGTTACATCTTTTTCTTCATACACTGTTTTATCTGTTGCCGCATCTGTACCCAGTTTATGCCTTTTAATTTTTTCAGATAAAAGTGTTACCGGGTTTTTTGCAGTGTAAAACAAAGTTATGTTATCATTTGCCCAAACCGGGTCA
Source organism: Chitinophagaceae bacterium (assembly GCA_043756605.1). GTDB lineage: Bacteria > Bacteroidota > Bacteroidia > Chitinophagales > Chitinophagaceae > Ferruginibacter. Next base: position 167 of record JAYURR010000077.1, on the reverse strand, counting down.
CCTTCTGTATTTGGGATTTTGTCTTTATAAATTTCTCCGGTCTCCAGGTTTTTTATATAGATGTCGTATTGTCTTCTGCTCAGCATATCAATACCATAAGCCAGCAGTTTATTATCCATGCTTACATCAAAGCCAGTTGCCGAAAAATAATTATGGCCTTCGGCCAT
>JAYURR010000076.1:0-16005 GCA_043756605.1 Chitinophagaceae bacterium | reverse complement strand
GAATATGGCAAGTATTAATTTAATTGACTCCTTTCAGGAATTTAAAGATGCGGAAAACATTGATCGGCCTACGCTGATGAAGGTTATGGAAGATGTGTTTAAAACACTCATCCGCAAAAAATATGGTAGCGACGAATGTTTCGACGTTATTGTAAACGATCAAAAAGGTGATCTGGAAATTTTCCGTCGCCGTACCATTGTTGATGACGATGATTTGTACAACACCCTTACCGAAATTGAGTACAAAGATGCCATTAAGATAGAGCCCGATTACCAGGTTGGCGAAGAGCTGTACGAGGAAGTTGATATACAAAAAGAGTTTGGCCGCCGTGCAATTTTAGCCGGCAAACAAACGCTGGCTGCACGTATCAACGATTTGAAGAAAAACATCCTGATAAAAAAATACGAAGAACGTGTTGGAGAAATTGTGAGCGGAGAAGTTTACCAGGTTTGGAAAAAAGAGGTGTTGCTATTGGATGAAGAAGGAAACGAAATGTTGCTTCCTAAATCTGAACAGATACCTTCTGATTATTTTAAAAAAGGTGAAAGCGTAAGAGGTGTTGTAAAAAAAGTAGAATTAAAAAACAGCCAGGCTGTAATTATTATATCACGTACCAGTCCATCTTTCCTTGAGAAATTACTGGAAATTGAAGTGCCTGAAATTTTTGATGGTCTGATTGTTGTTAAGAAAATTGTTCGTGATCCGGGAGAAAGAGCAAAAGTGGCAGTTGAAAGTTATGATGACAGAATTGACCCCGTTGGTGCATGTGTGGGTATGAAAGGAAGCCGTATTCATGGCATTGTACGCGAATTGAAAAATGAAAATATTGATGTTATAAACTGGACCAGCAATACCCAGTTAATGATTCAACGTTCATTAACACCGGCAAAAATTACCAGTATGGAACTGGATAATGAAAAAATGCACGCCAATGTTTACTTAAAACCCGACCAGGTATCGTTGGCCATTGGCCGCAGGGGCGTAAATATTAAATTGGCTTGCGAACTAACCGGTTACGAAATTGATGTGTTCCGCGATAACGAAGGTGAGGTTGAAGAATTTGATATTGATCTGGATGAATTTACAGATGAAATTGAACCATGGGTAATTGATGAGTTGAAGCGTGTTGGTTGCGATACAGGACGTTCTGTATTGGAATTAACCGCTGAGGAGCTGGAACGCAGAACAGATCTGGAAAAAGAAACTATTGAAGAAGTAAGAAGAATATTGACTGAAGAATTTGGAAAAGAATAAGAACAGGATTTTAAATTACGGAGAAGGTTTATTTAGAATACTAAAAAGAAAAATCAGCCCGCTTTTCGATACAGGGCTAACAAACAAAAGAATGTCAGAAGTAACAACACCAAGGTTAATGGCTGCGGCCAAGGAATTTAATATAGGTACCAATACCTTGATAGATTTCCTTGTGTCTAAAGGCATCAATGAAGACCTGAAACCATCTACAAAATTAACGGATACCATGTACCGTATTTTGCAGCAGGAGTTTCAGCAGGATAAAGTGGCACATGAAAAAGCCATGCAGATTGACCTTCCCAAAGGAGCAGGGGCAAACGATATTAAAAAGAAAAAAGACGAGCAGGATCTTTCCTTTAATAAAAAAGAAACCAAGCCAAAACAGGTAGAAGAACCAAAACCTACAGAACCTGTTATTGAGGCAATTCCCGAACCTGTTGTTGAGCCGGTAAAAGAAGTGGTAAAAGAAATTGTAAAAGAAGAAGTTAAAGAACCTGAAACAACCGGATTAACAAAAGTTAAGGCACCCGAGCTGGAAGTGCCCAAAGTGCTTGATAAGATTGATCTTGATAAAATAGACTCATCTACCAGGCCAAAAAAATCAGCCAAAAAAACTCCTGAAAAGGAGGAAGTTAAGAAAGCAGTAGCTCCTGTTGAGGAAGCTCCGGCTAAACCTGTAGCAGTACCGGGTACAGAAAAAGTTGAGGAAATTAAGGTAGAAGAAAAAGTTGAAGATAGTGCCCCGATTATTGAAAATATAAAGGCTAAAAAATTACTGGGTCCAAAAATCATGGGTAAAATTGAATTACCTGTTGATAATGATACCAGGCCTAAAAAGGGCTCGCTTGATGAAAAGCGCAAGCGCAAGCGAATTCCGATGGAAAAGAAGCCGGGTGAAGCGTCACAATCCGCAGGATCCGGTGGGCAATCTCAGCCATCAACACAAAACAGAAGGCCGGGCGGCAGTACAACTGGTACAGGCGCATCAAACAGGGCTGGTGGTGGCACTGGCGGCGGCAGGTTTAACAGGCCTGCAACAGGTACACCAGGCACAGGGCGCAGAGAAGATAAAGTAATTGACGCAAAAGAAATTCAGGATAAATTAAAAGAAACACAGGCCAAACTGGCCGGTGCCGGCGGCCGGGGAAAAAGCCTTAAAGCAAAATACCGCAAAGCAAAAAGAGATGAACATGCTGAACAGGCAGGCACTGGTGGCGATGAAAGCAACAAGCTGCAGGTAACAGAATACATCTCGGTAAGTGAGCTGGCAAGTTTGATGGATGTGAGCTTTGCAGATGTTATCAGCAAGTGTATGAGCCTGGGTATAATGGTATCAATTAACCAACGATTAGAAGCGGATGTTATAGAACTGGTTGCAAGCGAATTTAATTTTGAAGTAGAATTTATTGGGGTTGAAGATGCTGGTGAACTGGATATGGATCTGGAAGAAGACAGTGAAGAAGATTTAAAACCAAGAGCGCCTATTGTTACCATTATGGGTCACGTAGATCATGGTAAAACATCTTTGCTCGATTATATACGCAACACCAACGTTATTGCAGGTGAGGCAGGTGGTATTACCCAGCATATCGGTGCTTACGAGGTAACATTACCCGATGGCAGAAACATTACATTCTTAGATACGCCCGGTCACGAGGCCTTTACGGCCATGCGGGCCCGTGGTGCCAAGGTTACAGATATTGCGGTGATTGTAGTAGCTGCCGATGATGCAGTGATGCCGCAAACAAAAGAAGCCATTTCTCATGCTCAGGCTGCAAATGTGCCAATGATTTTCGCCATTAATAAAATGGATAAAGATGGCGCCAATCCCGAAAAAATTAAAGAACAGCTTTCGGGCATGAATGTGTTGGTAGAAAGCTGGGGCGGTAAATACCAGAGCCAGGAAATAAGTGCCAAAAACGGACAGAATATTGAACTGTTGATGGAAAAAATATTGCTGGAAACCGATATTCTGGAACTAAAAGCAAACCCAAACAGGGAAGCTAACGGTACTGTAATTGAAGCTACGCTTGATAAAGGCCGTGGTTATGTAGCAACTATTCTTGTTCAAAACGGAACATTAAAAGTGGGCGATATGATCGTTTCTGGTCAAAACTTTGGCAAGGTTAAAGCCATGTATAACGAACGGAACCAGCGTGTAGAAAAAGCTCCTCCATCAACTCCGGTATTAATATTAGGTTTGAATGGTGCACCACAGGCGGGTGAAACTTTTAAAGTGTACGAAAACGAAAGTGATGCAAGGGCAAATGCCTATAAACGTGGACAGATTTTACGTGAACAGGGCATGCGTGCAAGAAAACACATTACGCTTGATGAGATTGGTCGCCGTTTGGCATTGGGAAGCTTTAAAGAGCTGAACGTAATTATTAAAGGTGATGTGGATGGTTCGGTAGAGGCATTAAGTGACTCTTTACAAAAATTAAGTACGGCCGAAATTGTAATAAAAGTGATACACAAAGCAGTAGGTGCCATTACCGAAAGTGATGTTACGCTTGCAAATGCTTCCGATGCAATTATTATTGGTTTTAACGTAAGGCCATCTATGCAGGCAGCAAAATTAGCCGAGCAGGAAGCTATTCAGATAAAATTATACTCCATCATTTACAACGCCATTGAAGAAATAAGAAGTGCGATGGAAGGTATGCTGGAGCCAAGTGTTGAAGAGAAAATACTGGCCAATGTGGAAATACGTGAGGTTTATAAATTTGATAAAGCCAGTGTGGCAGGTTGTTTTGTGTTAGATGGAAAAATGGCCCGTAACAACCGCATTAGGTTAATACGTGATGGTATTGTAATATTTACCGGCGAGCTGGGCAGTTTAAAAAGGTTTAAAGATGATGCCAAAGAAGTTACATCCAGTATGGAGTGTGGTTTAACCATCCGTAACTACAACGATATAAAAGTAGGCGATATAGTTGAAGCGTTTGAAGAGATTGAAGTGAAACGTACGCTGTAAAGGCACAAGACTCAAGCTAAAAGGCACAAGGCCTTAATTTAAATGCTTGCCTTCTTGAATCTTGCTCCTGGGATCTTCTGACCTTTCCGAATCTTTTGTTAAATGAACAGCGGTAAGCACCCTGTTAAAAAACAGAGGTTTATTTTTGATGCTGTTCTGAAATAATTTGAAAACAGAACAGAACGAATAAAATTATTTTGATGAAAAATTATTTACTGCTTTTATTTACATCTTTCTCATTTGCATCCGCAGCACTTGCACAAAACAGCCAGCCCAAAAAAATAATTGCCGATAAAATTGTGGCTGTTGTTGGCGATAAGGTTATTTTAAAAAGTGATATTGATAACAGCCTGATAGATATGCAGCGCCAGAATATTGAAATTCCTGCAAATGCACGATGCACTATGCTGGAGCAGGCCATGGGTATTAAAGCCCTGGTACTACAGGCCGAAAAAGATTCTTTACCCGTAACAGATGAAGAAGTTGAAACAATTATCGACAACAGGATACGCAGTTTTATAGCACAGTTTGGCTCAAAAGATGAGCTGGAAAAAGTGGCGGGTAAAACTATTTACCAGCTCAAAGAAGATTTTAGAGAGCCGATACGTGATCAGGAGCTTGCAAAGGCCATGCGTAATAAAGTGGTAGAAAACGTACGCATCACCCCAAAAGAAGTAAACGAGTATTACAGTAAAATTCCTAAAGACAGTTTATTCTTATACGAAAGTGAAGTGGAGATAAGCCAGATCATCATTTTTCCTAAAGCCCATAGGGAAGCTGAAGAATACGCAATTCAGCAATTGAAAGAAGCCAAAGAGCAGATAGAATCAGGCAAAAAAAATTTTGCAACGGTGGCCAGTGATATTACAATGGACCCCGGAAGCAAGGAAACAGGCGGACAATACGACGTTAACCGCTATTCAAAAGAATTGGATCCGTTGTGGCTGGGTAAAGCTTTTACTTTAAAGCCTGGGCAGGTATCAAACCCATTTAAAACCAGGTTTGGATATCATATCATGCAATTAATAAGCCGTGCCGGCGATGATGCATCAGTAAGACATATTTTAATCATCCCACAGGTTACTTCTTACGAAATTAAAGAGGGTATCAATAAACTCGATTCCATCCGTGATTTATTAGTTGGCGGTAAAATTGATTTTGGAGCCGCTGTTGCAAGGTTTAGTGATGATGAATCGAGCAAATTTACAGCCGGCCAAATTACCGGAAGAGACGGTAGCACTTATGTAACAATTGACCAGCTTGATAAAGACCTGGTGGCCATGTTAAAAGATCTTAAAGTAGGCCAATACGCACATCCAACCGAATACGTTGATGAAAGAGGAAAAAAAGGGGTACGCATTGTTTATTTAAAAACAAAAACAGAGCCTCACCGCGAAAACCTGAAAGATGATTATAACCGTGTTGCACAACGTGCACTGGAAGAGAAAAAGAACGAAGTACTGGAACAGTGGTTTAATAAAAAAGTAGTTACTTATTATATTCTGGTAAATGATGAATTTAAAGGATGCCCGGAAATGGCTAAGTGGTTGCCTGCAAAAAATTAAGGAGTAAACTGTAAATAATTTAAAGCGTTCCGGTTTAATCACGGAACGCTTTTGTTTTTAATACCTTTGTTCTATCAAACAAAATAAATCAGTTAAAACCTTTTAATTTTTAAAGTGGTAAACTAAAAATCTGGCACATTTGATGATAAATCTGGCATATTTGATGATGAATCTGGCATATTCGATGATGAATCTGGCACATTTGATGGTGAATCTGGCACATTTGGAGATAAATCTGCCATATTTAATGATGAAAACAGCAGTTATGGTGTTTTATACTATAAAAACCTACTGGTACTTATAAATATTAATCGTACTAAATAAAAAATATTGATAGAAACTAAAAAAATAATACGGCAAGAGGAACAGGCCATACTGGTTGGCTTGGTTTATAAAGAACAAACCGAACCAATGGTAAACGAATACCTGGACGAACTCACTTTTCTGGCCGAAACCGCCGGCGCCATTGCCGTAAAAAGATTTACCCAAAAACTGCCCCACCCCGATAGTAAAATATTTGTGGGCAAAGGAAAGCTGGAAGAAATAAAACAATACATCCTGCTTAAAGGAAATATCAGCCTCGTTATATTTGATGACGAACTTACCGGCTCACAAATACAAAATATAGAAAAAGAACTGAACGTTAAAACCATCGACCGTAGCGATTTAATACTCGATATTTTTGCCAGCCGTGCCAAAACGGCCCAGGCAAAAACACAGGTAGAGCTGGCGCAATACCAGTATATTTTACCAAGATTGAAGGGTATGTGGAAACACCTTGAACGCCAGGGAGGTGGTGTTGGTACCCGTGGGCCTGGTGAAACAGAGATTGAAACCGATCGTCGTATTGTAAAAGATAAAATTGGCCTGCTTCGTAAGCGGCTTGCAGAAATTGATAAACAATCATTTACACAACGTAAAGACCGGGGCGAATTTATACGGGTGGCATTGGTGGGTTATACAAACGTGGGCAAATCTACCTTAATGAATATTTTAAGTAAGAGCGAAGTTTTTGCCGAAAACAAATTATTTGCAACCCTGGATACTACAACCCGTAAGGTGGTTTTTGAACAAACCCCTTTTTTGCTGAGCGATACTGTTGGGTTCATACGCAAATTGCCGCACCACCTGGTAGAAAGTTTTAAAAGCACATTGGATGAAGTACGTGAGGCAGATGTTTTGCTGCATGTAGTAGATATTGCACATCCGCAATACGAAGAGCAATTGAATGTGGTTAATAAAACCTTGGCCGATTTGGGCGCAGGCGATAAACCCGTAATAACCATCTTTAATAAAATGGATAAATACGAAGAACAGGCATTTGACCAATGGCTGGAACCCGCCGTAAAAGTTGAAATTCTGGATGATTTAAAGCAACGCTGGCAAAATGAAACCAAGGGCCCTTGCGTTTTTATTTCTGCTAGCGAACGCACAAATCTCGATAACCTGCGCCAGTCAATTTTGAATGAGGTAAGAGAAATGTACCGAATACGTTATCCTTATAGGGCAGAATTTTTTTATTAATTGATTCTGCCTATGGCAGATAAGGATTTGCCACAGAAGCAAGGAATTACAGAAACGTGATTTGTATTTTCCGTAATTCCGTGCTTCTGTGGCAAAATAAAATTCCCGAAGGGAATTAAAATAATTCAATGGCTACAAACCCAATCTGGCACAAAATAGCCGATAATATCACTGAAATTAATTTCAATGCCAACGGTCTTGCAGAACTTGAAATTAAAGGCAAAACCATTTGCCTTGCCAAACACAACAACAACCTTTTTGCCTGCACACAAAAATGCCCCCACGCTGGTGGCTTATTTGCAAATGGCCATCTGGATGCGCTTGGAAACCTGGTTTGCCCCCTTCATAAGTATAAATTCAACCTTTCAAACGGCAGAAACATAAGTGGAGAAGGATATTATCTGAAAACCTTTTCCATTGAAGAAAGGCAAAACGGAATTTTTATAGCTTTTGAAAACTCATTTTATTAGGTTTATTACTTTATTTATCATCTTACATCTTATTTATCCCTGGCATTTATCCCAAAGTCAATTTAAAAATTGTTCTTTATATACTTATTGAAAAACAGCACTAAAATGTTGAAAATAAGCAAATAAGAGAATTTTGCTATGTTAAAGATAATACTATAAAAAATTTTGTTCTTAAGCAAAAAAGAATACCTTCCCGAATTGTTTTACAAAAAACATTAAATCCAAAACATAACTAAACACAGCTTATGGAGAAAGGTTACCAACTTCTGCATATAATTTCTTTTTCTGCATTCAGAAATATAGTCACAAATTCAGCTGGCATTGCCATTGGTATATGCTGCAAAAATACAATTCCAAATTTTTACTTAATACAACCCAAGACTTGTTTATGAAAAAAGTTTTATTTTTTCTTTCTGCATTGCTGTTATTAATAGCATATTCTTCATTCAGCCAATGTACCAATGCAACTCAATTTGGTACTATTACAGCTCCCACAGCACCAGGTGTAACAACTATTACAACCTGTGCGTTTGCCGGGGAGTATAGTACCGTCAATACCTGCAGTGCAGGCAGTACTTATCAATTTGCAGCCACTGGTGGCACAGGTAACTTTATTACAATTCGCCAGGCAACACCAGGCGGTGCGGTGTTGGGCTTCGGGTTTTCGCCCATTACTGTAGTTTGTACAGTATCTGGCCCGTTGTACTTACATTATAATATAAATGCTGCCTGCGGTACAGATGCCACTTGTCATACAGGAACCATAAACCTTATTGTACCGCCTTGTACTGCACCGGGTGCTCAGGCTACAGGGTTGGGGTTAACAGCTTTTTCACCATCGCAAATAAACGGAAGCTTTACGGCAACTGCCGCCGATGGTTATTTAGTAGTGCGGTACCCTGCTGGCAGTGCAACCACAGCTCCGGTAAGCGGAACAGCATATACCACAGGCAATACACTAGGATTGGGTAGGGTTGTTTCATCTTCTGCATTAACCACCTTTAGTGCAACTGGATTAACACCCAGTACAAACTACGATTTCTATGTTTATTCATATAATAATTTAGCATGTTCTCCCGCTCCTGCATACCGGTTAACATCACCCACTACTGGATCCCAGGCAACACCAGCTTGTAGTGGTTTGGCTGCAGGCACTTACACAGTAGGCCCAACCGGAACTTATGCTTCTTTAACCGCTGTTACAGCTGCGCTTGCCGGCGGAACAACAGGTCCGGTAATTTTTGAATTGCAACCTACATATCTTAGCGCTATTGAAACATTCCCTGTAACTTTCAATGCGGCTGCATGTCCGTTAACAGGAGGAGTTACCATTCGTCCGCAAACAGGCGCTGCCGGACTTTCAATAACAAGTGCAAATGCAACCGGAACCATTAATTTTGATGGAGGAAGCAATATCACTTTTGATGGCCGTGCAGGCGGAGCCGGACCTTCACAATTAAGCATCAGCAATACATCTGTCACCGGTTACACTATTCACTTAATTAACAGTGCCAGTTCCAATACATTTAGATATCTCACAATTGCCGGTGTTAATACCGGTGCAACAAGTGGTGTAATATTCTTTGATAATGCTATAGGTCTTCCAACAGGTAACAGCAACAACACCATTGATAATTGTGATATTCGTGATGGTGCTACTACGCCGCAAAACCTGATTTATTGCAGCGGAAATACTACTGATTATGCTTCGGGAAATAATAATAATACGGTTTCTAACTCTTTATTGCACGATTGGTTTAATGCCACTTCTACCACAGCCAGCGCTGCCATCAGGCTGTTCCAGGGAGGATCTGACTGGACGATAACAGGTAACAGTTTCTATCAATCTGCTACCCGTACGTTTACTATGACTACGGCTACCGACCAAAGTGCTATTAATATTACATCTGCATTATTTGGTACCAATTTTACCATCACCAATAATTTCGTTGGTGGTTCTGCGCCATTGTGCGGCGGTACTGCATGGACCTATACAGGCGTTACTACAGGCACACCAACTGCAAAGATGATCATTTTAACTGCAGCACCTGGACCAACCTTTAATACAATAAGCGGCAATACACTTCAGAATATTGCTATTACAAGTGCAACTACAAATAACCTCGGCGGCCTTATTTCGCATGTAAGTGGTAATGCAAATATTACTAATAATACACTGGGCTCTCAAACCGCAACAGGGGCTATAACCTTTACGCTGACTAACACTACTTCAGGCGTTTTCTACTTGCCAATTGCATTTGGATTGGGTACATCGCCTTGTGATGTTAACGTAAGCAATAATAATGTTGGGGGAATTACAAATAATACTTCCAGCACAGGTGCAACCAGTTTAAGGGTTTTTTATACACAGGCTGTTGCAGGTAGCAGAATTACCATCAGCAATAACCTGATTGGGGGCACTGTTGCCAACAGTATTCAGCAAAATACGGGAACAAACACAGCTGGAACAGGAGGTCCTCTTTTTGGTATTCTTGTTTTAAATCCTTCGTTAGGTAATATCATTACCAACAATACGGTTCGTAACCTTACTGTAAACGCACCAACATTCTCGGGTCCTTCTCTAACCGGTATCAATGTACAGTCGAGCGGTGGTGGTCATACTATTACGGGCAATACGGTCTCTAACCTATCTACCAATGCTCTAAACATTGCTACCAATAATGCAGCGTCTGTTGTAGGTATCAGTATGACGGGGACTGTTGTTGGAGGAACCAATGTATCGGGCAATACTATATTTAACCTTACCAATACCAATACAACCGTTGCTGGCTGGATAAACGGGATGACTTTTGCCACAGCTGTTCAGCCGAATGCTCCCACAATTGCTTCAAAAAACTTTATCCATAGTATTAACCTGGCTTCTGCAACGGGTGGTATGGCAGGTATTAGTTCGCTTAGCACAGGTACAGCACCATTCCAGGTGTTTAATAATATGATAAGATTGGGTATTGATGCCAGCGGCGCATCTATAACAACGCCTTTACAAATTAATGGTATAATAAAAGGTAACATTGGTTTACATGCTTATAACAACACCGTGTATATTGGCGGAACTGGTGTAACGGGTGGTGCGATAAATACATTTGCTTACAGAAGAACATTTTCTGGCGCCCTTGATACAGTAATGAACAATATCTTTTACAATGCCCGTTCTAACGGTGCAGGTACTGGTAAGCATTATGGTATTGCATTAAATGCTACAACTGCAATAAATAGTAACTATAATGATATTTTAGCCAATGGTACTGGTGGTGTTTTTGGTTTAAATAATGTTACAGATGTGGCTACATTAGCTGCATGGCGTACTGCTACCAACCTTGACTGGAATTCTGTTTCGGCCGATCCAATACTTGTTAACCCAACAGGAACAGCAGCAACTGTTGATCTTCATATTGGTGCCGGTGCCACGCCGGTTGAGCAGGCTGGTTATAACCTGGCTAATGTTATAGATGATTACGATGCCCAGGCAAGAGCAGGTTTAACGCCGGTTGATATTGGTGCAGATGCAGGAAACTTTACTGTTTCGGATATTGCACCGCCGGTAATTTACCTTACTCCTTTATTATTAAATACCTGTAGTACAGCCGACAGGGCTGTCAACGGTATCAACATCACCGATGCTACAGGTGTACCAACATCAGGCGCACTTCGCCCCAGAATTTATTATAGAAAAAATGCCGGAGCATGGTTCTCTCAACCTGGCACATTAGCTTCAGGAACCGCCACCAACGGAACCTGGAATTTTAATATTGTAGCTGCTGATATGGGTGGTTTGGTTGCCACAGATGTAGTATCGTATTATATCATTGCACAGGATATAGTGGGCACTCCTAACATTGCTTCTAACTTTGGTGGTGCTGTTGCAACAGATGTAAATACAGTTACCACACAACCCACTACACCAAATACTTATACAATCAATGGTACATCACTCAGCGGAACGTATACTGTTGGTGCAGGTGGAGCTTATACAACTTTAACTGCTGCTGTTGCTGCTTATAATTCAGCGTGTTTAACTGGCCCTGTACTTTTCTCGTTAACTGATGCCGCTTATGCAGGCGAAACCTTCCCTATTACCATTAATGCGAATCCATACGCCAGTTCAGTAAATACACTTACCATTAAACCAACACTTGCAGGTACAGCTATTACAGGCTCCGCTGCAACTGCTTTAATTGTTTTGAACGGGGCAGATTGGGTTACTGTCAATGGCTCCATTTCGGCAACAGCAAATACGGTTTGTCCGGCAGTTGTTGCCTCACGTGACCTTACACTTACCAATAGCAATACATCAACCGCAAGTGCAGTGATATGGCTGCAAAGTACTGCCGCATTTGATGGCGCTACCAACAATAAAATAATAAATACAAACCTGGTTGGTAACCTCAATACACAAACATTTGCCGGTGTGGGTAGTGGGTCAACCACAATCAGTACTGCTAGTTTAGGTGTTGGTAACCATAATAATTCATTTATAAATAATAATGTAAGCAAAACACAGTATGGTGTTTTCTCCCAGGGTCAAAGCATTGGAGGAAAAAATAACGGAACAGTTATCAATCAAAACCTCATCAATACGGTTGCGCCAAATAATACGGCAAGAGGTGGCATTTTAGTTGGTTTTGAAAATGCGATAAGCATTTCAGGCAATAATATTTCTGAGATTGTATTGGCAAGTTCACCAGATGTTTTTGGTATTGCACTTGGGGGTATAGCGATTACCACAACTGGTTTTACCGGTAATGAAGTAACCAATGCAACTCTTACAAAAAATATTATCGGTTCGGTTCGTAATACGGGTAACTCATTCTCTGCCTGTGGAATTTTTGTAGCAACAGCCCTTTCAGGCACCAATCTTATAGCTAATAATACAATTAGCGGAGTTTCCGGAAACCCAACACCAGGAGACTTAACAGCTGGCTTGTTAATTGGTGGCGGTACAGGTGTTACACAGGTTTATTATAATACCATTACAGTGACTAACGTAAATCCACTTGCTAGTGGTACTTCACCCAGCTATGCGCTGGCAGTTGGCGGATTTAATCCCGTTGTTGATGTACGCAATAATATATTAGTAAACACACAGAACAACGGAACTGGTAATAACTATGCCATTGGTTATGGTTATATACCGTTCACAAACCTTACCTCAAATAATAATGATTATTACACGGCAGCCGGTGCAACATTCTTTATTGGTGCCACAGGTAGTTTATCGGCCCCAACAAATCAGTTAACTATTGCCAGCTTACAGGCTGCTACTGCAAAAGATGGTAATGCCAAAAATGTATTACCGGTATTTGTTTCAGCAACCGATCTGCATTTAAGTGCAGCCGCTGGTGTAAACTGGTGTTTAAATGGAACAGGCCAGGCTGTAAGTGTAACCGACGATATTGATTGCCAGGTAAGGAACAATCCTCCGGATATAGGCGCCGATGAATTTGTAGCAATTAGCACAGGCGATATTGCCACACCGGCTTCACAAACAATATGTTCTGCTAATCCAATAACCACCATCGTTCTTTCTGGCGGTGCAACATCATATAGCTGGACAAGAGATAATACTGTAGCAGCAACAGGTATCCCTGCAAGCGGTACAGGTAATATCAGCGGTACATTAACCAATACCACCACTGCACCTGTTACAGTAACGTTTACCATAACTCCATTGGATGCCAATGGTTGTGCAGGCCCGGCAACATTTACGGCTACGGTATTGGTAAACCCAACACCAACAGCAATTGCCACACCGGCATCACAAACCGTATGTTCTGCAACACCAATTACAACTATTGTAATCACCGGCAATGCAGTAGCAGGCGTAGTATATAACTGGACAAGAGATAATACAGTAGCAGTAACAGGTATTGCAGCCAGTGGCGCAGGAAATATCAGCGGAACGCTGACCAATACCACCACTGCACCAGTTACAGTAACGTTTACCATAACACCAACCGCTAACGGCTGTGCAGGTTCACCAATTACCGCAACGGTATTGGTAAACCCAACACCAACAGCAGTTGCCACACCGGCATCACAAACCGTATGTTCTGCAACACCAATTACAACTATTGTAATTACCGGCAATGCAGTAGCAGGCGTAGTATATAACTGGACAAGAGATAACACAGTAGCAGTAACAGGCATTGCGGCGAGTGGCGCTGGAAATATCAGCGGCACGCTTACCAATACCACAACATCACCAGTTACAGTAACCTTTACCATTACGCCAATTGCGAATGGTTGCCCGGGTACAGCAGTAACTGCAACAGTATTGGTAAATCCAACGCCTACAGCAGTTGCTACACCGGCTTCGCAAACAGTATGTTCTGCAACAGCTATCACTACAATTGTGATTACCGGCAATGCAGTAGCAGGAGTAGTTTATAACTGGACAAGAGATAATACAGTAGCAGTAACAGGCATTGCGGCGAGTGGCGCAGGTAATATCAGCGGCACATTAACAAATACTACAACAGCCCCGGTTACTGTAACTTTCACTATAATAGCAACAGCCAATGGTTGTCCTGGCACACCGGTTACCGCAACGGTATTGGTAAATCCAACACCAACAGCAGTTGCTACACCAGCTTCTCAAACCGTATGTTCCGGAACAGCAATTACTACCATTGCAATTACCGGTAATGCGGTAGCAGGAGTAGTATATAACTGGACAAGAGATAACACAGTAGCCGTAACAGGCATTGCAGGCAGTGGAGCAGGAGATATAAGCGGTACGCTTACCAATACAACTGCCGCACCTGTTACAGTAACATTTACTATAACACCAACAGCTAATGGTTGTCCGGGTACACCAGTTACTGCAACCGTATTGGTAAACCCAACACCAATAATCAGCAACACCCAGGTAGAACCAACAACCTGTGTTTCTGCAGATGGTTCTATAACATTAACGCTCAGCGGCGCGGCCGGTCCATATACATTTGCATGGTCAGGATCGGGTGTAAACCCAACAAGTCAGAACCAGACCGGTTTAACTGTTGGGTCATACAGTGTAATGGTAACTGCAGCCAATGGCTGTACAGCAACAACTAACTTTGCATTGAATGGCCCTGGTGGTTGCAGTGTTTGTCCTACTATACCAACATTTGTAACAAACCCGTCGGGTGCGGCCTGTGCCGGAACCAACGTAACCTTTACAGCTTCGGGTTTAACCAACATGGGGATCACTTATGGTATTATATTCAAGTATTCTGCAGCTCCATTAGCCAATCCATATGTTGGTGGTACGGTAATAGCAACTGTTACTAACGGTGCACTTACAGGTGGTGGTACAACAGCTACTGCAAACAGTGCTGTGATACCAGCCGGAAACTATACTATATATGCAATACTTACACCTACCCCAATAGATCCTACATGCCGCCCTGCGGGCCAGGTTGCTTTAACTATCGGTGCAACACCGGATGTTAACCAACCAGCCAACCAGGTAGTATGTAACAATACATCAACGGCTCCGGTAAACTTTACCGGCTCTGTGGCTGGTACTGTTTACAACTGGACAAACAGCACGCCATCTATTGGGCTGGCAGCAAGTGGTGCAGGTAATATTGCATCGTTTACTGCAACTAATCCTGGCACAGCACCTGTGGTGGCTACTGTTACAGTAACTCCATCATTTACAACATCAACTCCGTTAACAGCCACGTTCAATTTTACCGGAGCCATGCAAACCTTTACGGTACCAGCAGGCGTAACATCAGTAAACATACAGGCCCTTGGAGCGCAGGGCGGAAGCGGTGCCTTAGGCGGAGCTTCTGTAGCAGGCGGAACAGGAGGCCTGGGAGCATCCGCAACAGGTACACTTGCAGTAGTACCGGGTCAGGTACTGAATATATTTGTAGGAGGGCAGGGAGCCACACCTGCGGGAGGATTTAATGGCGGCGGAAATGGTGGAAACCAGAATTCGGGCGGTGGAGGCGGAGCCTCAGATGTAAGAGCAGGCGGAGCAGCACCTGCTAACCGTGTACTCACTGCCGGTGGCGGTGGTGGCGGTGGACGTGGAGGTTGTGACGAAGGAGCTGCAGCAACCGGTGGTATCGGCGGCAACGGCGGTACCGGTGGTGGTGGCGTAGGAAATAACGGAGCAAGCTCACCCACATCGGGCGGCGTAGCCGGTGGCGGATTTGGTGGTAATGCAGGCAGTGTACAGGGAGCATTTGGCGCAGCCGG
>JAYURR010000075.1:0-5392 GCA_043756605.1 Chitinophagaceae bacterium | reverse complement strand
GCTTCATGCCGGGAATGCCCTTCTGCCAACCTTTGATGAGTTTATCGAGCGGGAACGTGGCTTTTTCGCCGCGTTCGACGCTGCTGTCGAAGATTTTGTGATTAAAATCGGAACGATAACCCGGCTGATAGAAAGCAAAGGTAAATTTTATTTATTGGCTAAGAATACTGTTTTTAAGAAAGTACTTTTATGTAAATCATTTAAATAATAATTTTTGTGCAAATCGTTTTTCAAATAAAGATATTGCCGGCAAAATATATATTCTGCTCAATGCAATTTATATGCTACACCGCCCTTTAACATTTCATTAATCCGTAAAAGAGCAGTTACACATTGCCTGCAGGTTATTGTGTTGTATATTTGCGCCGCAATTCAGATCTACCACGTTAGACTTTAGTTTATTAAACTCCTGTTTGCCCTAAAACTTTCTGCCAGACTACAACGCCTGACTATTTGAGGAATAAATACGTAATGAATAAAAAACAGAAATATGAAAAGTGAAGTAATGGGTGTAGGTACACCTCTCAGTAAAAAAGACCTGAAAGAGTTGATGAATGAAACAAAAGAAACACTTGCAGTTAATTTAAAAAGCTGCAACAACAGCCGCACTTTTAATATTGTGGATTTGTGGAATTTACAAAAAAGACAAAAATTGGCTACTGGCATGAGAAGAAGGCTGATGTAATTATATTGTTTTAAAAAAATGTAATTCTTTTATTTTATGGAACTAAAGCATCCCCGATTTTTAAAGGGATGCTTTTTTATTTGAGGTAAAGTTATTTGAATGTATTTACAAATTGTGGTAATATTATTTTTCAACGCAGAGAAAATGAGCAGGCAGAGTTTACGCTGAGAATTTCTGCGACAACCCTGCCTGCCGGCAGGCAGGTCCTTTTCTCTGTGTTAAAATTTGCTTACCTGATGATGTTTTAGAGACAATTTTAAATGCAGCCATTGTTTTTATAATTAACGCCAATAATTGTACTTTTAAATATGCAGTCAATCATAATTCAACTTGAAAAAATCATAAAAGATTACACGCCGCTTTTAAAGCAATTGAGCGAATCAGATTTTAGCCATAAACCCTCGCCTGCAAAATGGAGCGGTAAAGAATACCTAGGGCATTTAATTGATTCGGCACAAACCAATATCAGGCGTTTTGTGCTGGCGCAGTATGAGGAAAAGCCATTTATAGTTTATGATCAGGAAAAATGGGTGGCCGCTGCCAATTATCAAAATTATCCGCTTACAGATTTAATTGAGCTTTGGATACTCATCAACAAACACCTCGTTATCATTTTAAAAAATATACCAGAAGCTGATTTGGAAAGAGAAGTACTAACGCATCAAACACACACTATTAAATGGCTAGCGGCCGATTATAACAAACACCTGCTGCATCACCTGCACCAGATTTTGCATTTGGATACAGTTGCATACCCGTAATTTTTTATAGGGGTTTAATTAACGCAACACCACCGTAGTACCCTGCTTTTTATGGGTTACACCATCCACATCTACTGCTTCAACCATCCAAACAACAGTTTGTATGGCCGCTTTTTCTCCATTTAAATTTCCATTCCAGCCAGGTTGCTCAGTTTGCGATTGAAACAACATTTTACCCCAGCGATCGTACACACGGAAATAATTTAATTTTTTAAATCCCATTAACGTTGGATACAAATAATCATTTAATCCATCACCATTGGGTGTAAAAGATGTTGGTACCAGCACATCAATTTTCTTTTTAATTTTTACAAACTGCGTATCAACCGTTAAACAACCAGTAGGCGTTTTTAACTGCACATAATATAGTTGTGATGTAAGGCCTTTAAAATTGGGATTGAAACTATTTGTAAAATCTAAGCTGATTGACGGAGTCCATAAAACACTGCCGTTATTCAACTGCCTTGCCCGTAATTTTTCAGGAAAATTCATCACCGCTTCCACATCTGCATAGCGTATGCCAGGCGCTGGTGCATCAATAACAACCACCTGTTTTTTTACTGATACCGTTTGCAGACACTGTACATTACTTACCGATAACTGGATATCGTATGTGCCGGCTGCAGGGTAACTGTAAACCGGGTTTTGTGCAGTAGAAGTAGCGCCGTTACCAAAATCCCATAAAAAGGTAGAGATAGATGGTGAGGTATTAATGGTTTTATTAAACAGCGGCAAACGCAGGTTGGTACAAATGGGCTCCACCGTAAAATCTGCAATAGCATATTTTAATATTTTTACAGTGCTGTTGGTGCTATCTGTACAACCCTTATCGGTTACCACAACCAATTTAGCAGTGTATTCTCCCGGTACGGCATAACTATGCGTTACATCACGTGTGCTTGCAGTTGCGCCATCGCCGAGGGTCCAGTTGTATAGCATACTGCCTGTTAGCACGGTACTGTTGTTTATAAAATTAAACTGGTTGTTGCCAAAACATTGCTGTGCGTTTGGTACCGTAAAACCAACAACCGGATCGGGATAAACCGTAACATCAAAAGCCGAATCGTTGGGGCAGCCTTTATCAGATGTTGTTGTAAGCCTAACTGTGTAAGTGCCCGGTTGTGTATAGATATGTGTTACATTACGTGCTGTATCGGTATTGGCATCGCCAAAATCCCACACATATTTCATGCTGCCAACTGCCAGTGTGCTGGAATTGGTGAACACAAAACTGTTGTTTTTAAAACAGGTTCCTTTTATATCAGCATCAAAAGCAGCAACCGGACTGTCGAATACATTTACCGTATAAGTTGTACTATCACTACAACCAAAATTGGAAATTACTTTTTGTTTTATAATGTAAGTACCAGGCAGTGCATAGCTGTAACTAACATTCTGCGAATTTATTATGGCGCTTCCATCTCCCATATCCCACACATAAGATAAGGTACCAAACGCAACAGAGCTTGTATCTGTAAAAATAAACTGGTGGCCATTAAAGCACTGGTCTTGTGTATTTGTTGTGAAACCTGCAACCGGCATAGGGTTTACGGTTATGGCAACATCTGCAGTGGTTAAATTACAACCAACAAAACTAAAAACGGTTGCATGATACGTACCGGTTTGTACCACATTATATAAAGTATCGTTTGCACCGGCTATTGCAACATTATTGCGGTACCATTGAATACTGTCGGCAGGTTTTACATGTAAAACCGCCGCCTGCGGATCTCCAAAGCAATAAGATGTTACGCCTGTTTGTTGTATTGAATTATCAAGAACAGCAGCTTTTGCAATTACAGTGTCTGTAGTTAAACAACCTCCACCAGAATTACGTACCGTAAGCACATATTCTGTGGTTACCGATGGTGTAGCAATTGGGTTTGATATGTTGGGATTACTTAAATCTGTGACCGGATCCCAGGAATACACAAAACCAGGGGTTGAGTTTACCCCAAGTTGAATAGGTGCATTCTGGCAAGAGATGTTATCGGCACCGGCGTTTGCAAAAACATTTAATGTATCTAATAAGTCTGCGTAAAGCGTATCCTTACAACCATATCCAAAATAAGGATTAAGAATTACAGCAACCTGGGTACCTGCAGGAGGAGGTGGCGTAAAATTCAACGTTTGGGTGTTTCCATAATTAATTGTAAATGCAGGGTTCCACCATTCATAATTTTGATAGCCAAAAGGAGCGATTACATTGACTGCAGTATCATCAGGGCAATATGCTGCTCCAATAAATGCACTACTACACTGAGCATTTATATCAACATAAGCATATCCAAAATGTCCGCTCTGAGTACAATCAGCCGTTTTGAAAAATATTTGGATTGTTTTCCCTGCATTCCCATCCAACTTTATAGATGCTGCAGCCCATGGTTTATATAAAATAGGATTTGTAGGGGTTCCTAAAGGTGAGGGTAAAAATCCTGGGATAGAACTACTTGCCGTAAAAGGTGCTATTGGGCATGGTAATGGTGTATTATCAGTAAGATTTAATATTTCAATACTAAAACGTGGTTGTTGTGGTGCTGTGTGTGAAGTTCCGCCATCTTGCAAAACAACTGCATAGTTGTATGTGAGATTGAATTCATTTTGTCCTGCAGGTATTGTAAATGTGTAAGAAACTCCTTCTGCCTGACTACCAGTTCCGTTATTTCCTAATTTTATAGAATGCCCGCTACCATTAGGACAGTTTACAGGAAAACTACCATACATATCAAGACCATCGCCAGGATTACTTCTTAACATCAAATGTCTGGTGGGTGCTGTTTGAACGGGAGGAACAGGAACATTTGGCGTCCAAACAGGACCTCCAAGGGTTGCGCTACCAACCCAACATTGCCATCCTGTAAAATCTCCTAATTCAAAATCAATATTTGGCGGGCATTGTGCAATTGTATTTTTGTTTACTCCCGACAATAAAATCAGCAGTAAAAAAAATTTAAAAAAAGGCTTTAAAAAAAGAGTAGATTTAGTTGACACATCTGTATTTTTTAATAAACACAGGCATCAAGTTACTTAATTATTATGTTAATGGCAAAACCACTTGTGAAATGTTGGGATTATATAAAAAATACTACTCCGCCCCCATGGCCGATTGCTTCATATCTGCAGCAAGGTTTTTACCCAGGTATTTTTCTATCCAGGCATGTACCATATATATAACGGGCGTTAAAATAATGGCCACTGCAAATTTGTAAATATAATTACCGGTGCCTGTAACCAGCACCTGGTGCATGCTCCAGGCATCGCCCTGGCCGGTTTGTATGCGTTTGCCAATATAAAAAGCTATAAAAAGTACTACAAAACTATCAACCAGTTGCGATACCAATGTAGAACCTGTTGCCCGCAGCCAGATGTTTTTTTCGCCGGTCATTTTTTTTATACGGTGAAAAATAAGTACATCCAGCACCTGCCCTACCAAAAAGGCAACCATAGAGCCAATGATGATCCACATGCCCTGGCCAAAAATGCCACGGAAAGCATTATCGGGTTTATCAATACCATTGCCAATTGAAAAATATTCGGAAGGAGCAAGATGAATGGCACCGGTAAAAATGAGAAATGCGTAACTGATTAAGCCGATGGTGAGATACGATAAAAACTTTACGCCACGGGTGCCGTAATATTCGTTGATGATATCCGTCATAATAAAAACCACCGGCCACAATAATACTCCGGCTGTTAAATGAAAACTGAACGGACTGCCAAACAGGTTTATGTTTGCACGGTTCACTCCTGCGGTATCTTCCAGCGAAAATATTTTTACGCCAATAACCTCTGCCAGCAAGGCACTGGTAATAAATATACCGGCCAGTAAAATAAAAAGCTTGGTGCTTTTGTCTTTAAGGATGTTGTGTATCATACCAAATTATTTTAAAATAAAATGAAAGAAAACCTGGCAGCAGAAAAGGATGATGTTAAAGATAATTATCCA
>JAYURR010000074.1:0-2012 GCA_043756605.1 Chitinophagaceae bacterium | reverse complement strand
ATAATTTTTTAGCATCGTTGTAAAGCTTTGTAGCTTCTACACCAATAATACTATCGGTAAGTATGGCAGGAAATTTTCCGTGCATTTCCCAGGCAATGAAGAATGGCTGCCAGTCAATGTATTCAGCTATTTCGCCCAAAGGATAATTTTGTAAAATTTTTGTACCGGTAAAAGTTGGTGCAACCGGTTTGTAGTTTGCCCAGTCAATTACGGCTCCGTTTTTTTGTGCTTCTTCAAACCTTAAATATTGTTTGGTAGATTTTTTATTACCAAAATCTACTACCAATTGATCGTACTCAGCTTTTAGGTTTTGTAAAAAAGCAGGTTTTTGTTCTTTGCTCAGCAAACTGCCGGCAACTGTTACACTGCGACTTGCATCCAGTACATGCACCACACCATCATCGTACTGCGGTGCAATTTTTACGGCTGTGTGCATACGTGATGTGGTGGCACCGCCAATCATCAATGGCAATGTAATGCCACGACGTTTCATTTCATGCGCCACGTGTACCATTTCATCAAGGGATGGTGTAATTAAACCGCTCAGGCCAATGATGTCAACTTTTTCTTTTACCGCAGTTTCTAAAATTTTATCGGTAGATACCATTACACCCAAATCAATAATATCGTAACCATTACAACCTAATACAACACCCACAATGTTTTTACCAATATCGTGTACATCGCCTTTTACAGTGGCTAATAAAATTTTTGCGGCGCCGGCAGTTTCTTCATTCACTGTGCCGGCTGCAATGTGTGCATTTTTGCGGTCTTCTTTTTCCTGTTCTATAAATGGTGTTAAAACAGCAACCGCCTTCTTCATCACCCGGGCGCTTTTTACAACCTGCGGTAAAAACATTTTACCGCTGCCGAATAAATCACCCACTATGTTCATACCATCCATCAACGGACCTTCAATTACATCCAAAGGTTTTGGATATTTTTGTCGGGCTTCTTCTGTATCAGCATCAATATAATCTGTAATGCCGTTTACCAATGCATGCGATAAGCGTTTTTCAACAGCTTCTTTTCTCCAGCTTTCGTCTTTAATTATTACTTTTCCTTTTGCCTTAATGGTTTCTGCAAAAGCAATCATTTTTTCTGTGGTCTCGTTGTTATCATTATTTCGGTTTAAAACAACATCTTCGCAAAGTTGCTTTAAAGCGGGTTCTATCTCATCATAAACGGCCAACTGGCCTGCGTTTACAATGCCCATATCCATTCCGGCTTTAATAGCATGAAAAAGAAATACGCTATGGATTGCTTCCCTTACATGCTCATTTCCTCTAAAAGAAAAAGAAACATTACTTACACCGCCACTCACTTTGGTAAGCGGCATTGCTTGTTTTATTTCACGGGTGGCTTCAATAAAGTCAACCGCATAATTGTTATGCTCTTCAATACCGGTGGCTATGGCAAAAATGTTGGGATCGAAAATGATATCCTGCGGAGCATAACCAACCTGCTCTGTTAAAATTTTATAAGCACGTTTGCAAATTTCTACTTTTCTTACTTTGGTATCTGCCTGACCAACTTCATCAAAAGCCATTACAATAACCGATGCGCCATAACTTTTGCAAATAAAAGCCTGCTCAATAAATTTGGCTTCGCCTTCCTTCATCGAAATAGAATTGACAATACATTTGCCCTGCACACATTTTAAACCGGCTTCAATAATTTCAAATTTTGAAGAGTCTATCATGATTGGGATCTTCGCAATATCCGGTTCG
The DNA here is from genome assembly GCA_043756605.1 of Chitinophagaceae bacterium. Taxonomy (GTDB): domain Bacteria; phylum Bacteroidota; class Bacteroidia; order Chitinophagales; family Chitinophagaceae; genus Ferruginibacter. The sequence continues at coordinate 282 of JAYURR010000074.1, read as the reverse complement.
GATTGTACCAGATTTAAGAATGTTGTCATGGCCTGCACACCTTCAAGCAAAGCATCATCCATGTTTACATCAATTACCTGTGCGCCATTTTCAACCTGCTGGCGGGCAACGGCCAATGCGGCTTCGTACTGGCCCTCACGAATAAGGCGGGCAAACATTTTACTGCCCGTAACATTGGTACGTTCACCAACGTTAATAAAATTTGTTTCGGGCCTAACGATCAGTGGTTCCAGGCCGCTTAATCTTAAATATGGTTTGATGGTACTCATTATTTTTTATTTG
>JAYURR010000073.1:0-5457 GCA_043756605.1 Chitinophagaceae bacterium | reverse complement strand
GCACAACAGCACAACAGCACAACAGCACAACAGCACAACAGCACAACAGCACAACAGCACAACAAAATTAATTGGCTTGCCAAATTACAATTTATTGCATTTAACCTTTACGCTAAAGCGTCTTTAGCCTTTACAGGCTACTCAAAATATTTAATAAACCTGCTCAGGCTTATTAACACATCAACAGCAAAACCAAAAATTCCTGCTGACTTTTTTGAAAAGAACACATTAGTGAGAGACCATAGCCCCCCGTTTTATTTTCTCCGGATTTTTTTAACCATTAAATAAATTTTACCATGAAATATTTATTAGTTGCATGCTCAGTTATTTTTCTTTCAGCAAATGCCAATGCCCAATTAGATAAAGGCACCTGGCTTGTTGGTGGGATGGGTAGTTTTTCCAGTTCAAACGATTCTTATTCTACGAGTGGTTATTCCCAAACATCAAAAACAACAGAAATAAAAATATCCCCTGCTGTTGGCTATTTTTTTGTTGACAAACTTGCTGCAGGCATCAGAACAAGTTATTCTCAATTTAAAACTAAAGTTGATGGTGCTGGCGGGTTATTTACAAACGTTAAACGTTTTGAGTTTGGCCCGTTTGCACGCTATTACCTTTTAGCAAAAGATAAGCAACTTAATATTGTTACTGAAGCTAATTATCAATATGGTATTTACTCGTTTAAGGAAATTAATCAAAAAGGCAACATAAATACATGGTCATTTCTGGCAGGTCCGGTTGTTTATTTTAACACAAGTGTTGGCCTTGAATTTTTATTAGGTTATTATTCCAGAACTGAAGATGTTAAAGACTCTTACAAACAAACCAAACAGGCATTTCAAATGGCTGTCGGGTTTCAAATTCATCTAACAAAATAAATTAAAATGAAAAAGAAAATAATTCTCCTGCAATTATGTTTTGTGTTTTCAATACTTTTAAAAGCACAAACAATTACTCCACTGCAAACAGCAGAGGTTTGTCCTAATACAGAATACATTTTTGGCGTAACATTACCTGGCTTATGCAGTAAAATATTGGTTTACCCTACTGCTCAAAACGTAGCTCCACAAGTTACTCAAGGCCCTTTTAATATTTCGCCCAATAGTAATGCAACAGGATTTAATTTTAGAGGAAAATTTGCAGATTATAATGACAAGCAAACTTTTACTGTACAATACAATAATGCTAATAATGTTACTGTAACATTTCCTGCACAGTTTATCAAAATTAAATCCCTACGTAACCCTAATTCTTTCTCTCAAATTTATTTAAATGCGTACAATATCACTTCGCCAATTTGCCAGGTAACAACACACAATATCAACTTTGCAAATGTACAATATGGTAACCCAACAGAAGCGCCGCCAATTGGATACGGTACGATTTTCACCTATGAGTACTTATTACCAAATGGATGGCAATTAAATGGAAATGCATCCAACGGAACAACATGGATGCCCGGAGGCAATAATGTTACTGTAACTTCTGATATATCAAATGGAAACGGTCAATATATCAGTGTTAGAGCTACCAATAATGCTTGTGGTGCAGGTTTAGTTGCGGGTCAAATAAGCAACTAATTAATTAACAGGCCTACACCTGCAATGAGCATCACCGGTCCACCTACAATTTGCGGCACAAATGCTACTTACACCATTACAGGCTTACCTTCAGGTTCATCTGTTACAAGCTGGGCTACAAATAATTCCAATACTGCGTCGGTTCCAAATCCAAGTTCGGGCAACAGTGTAGTTGTTACAAAAGTCTCTGCAGGTATCATTACATTAACAGCCACTGTATTACTTTGCAACGGACAAACTAAAACAGTTGAGAAACCAATTGTAATTGATGGCTATGCTTACGGTAATTACAGTTATACTTCAAACTCAAGCGTAGGTAATAATTTTTTAGGTTCTTCTAATAGCCATTTAATTCCTAAGGATCAATCAATGTGTTTTACACCGCAAATAGCAAACACAGATTTAACAAATGCATCCTGGGCAAATACAGGAGGTTACCCGGTTTTATTTAATTCAAATGGTTTAAGCCTTATTTTTTTTTAACAGCCCCTTCTACAGCTTACACCACAAGGAGTACCACATTTACCTTAACAGCAACCGGCCCTTGTGGTGTATTTAGCCAGTCATTTACTTTTAGTGTAATTGCATCTGGCGGTTACTATAAAATTAATGTGTCGCCAAATCCTTCAAACCAATATGTAAATGTTTCATTAGAAGATATAGGAGATTATTTAAAAAAATTATCGCTAAAAGAAGTTATAACTATTAATGTTGTAAATATTGATAAAGGAACTATAAGCAGAAGTTTTAAATTTTTAAATGTTAAAAAGGTTTTCAATCTTGATTTATCAGGTATAAAACAAGGTGTTTACATATTGGAAGTTCTAATTGGCAAAGAAAAAGAAACAAAACAGATTGTAATCATGAAATAAGTTTTTATTTTTATCAGATGAGTAACCAATTTGGCTACTCATCTGATTTTTTTTTGCAAATGTCACTATAACTATACAAATTTATAAAATGAAAAAAATACTTTTAATATTTGCAGTACTTTCAATTGCTTTTTCGCAATCTTGCAAAAAAAACAGTACCCAAACCAAACCCGCAATAGCTGATATACCATTGGATGCGCAGGATATGAATATGGCGGGTGATTCAAGTGTAACAGCTTTGCCTTATCCTGCCGTATTAATTTTAAATGCCGATTATAGCTGGACATTGGATGTGCAGGGGGCAAAATCTTTTGGTACTTATACCTGGGTACCTACCATGGCCTATAAAGCACAAATTTATTTCACAATAACTCAATGGACTCAATTTGGATCAGATCCTGCCAAATCAAATAAATTAAAAAGTATTTTATTAGCAGTTGAGAAATGTGAATTTCCGGGCTCAACTTTTTATGGAGTGAGTTTTAACACACAAAACATAAATACATTTATAAGAGCTGTTAAAAAATGAAACGAAGGCGGGCATATAATCTAGCTTTGTATCGTTTGATGTATCTCGAATGATTTTTGAAATATATAGCTAAATCAGTTGCCTTTTTTTTGTAACGAAATTCAAATCTAAAATAAAGAAAATGCTTTGCTCCGTTGTTGGCGTAACTGCTATAAGTTTTAAAGACGCAACATATCCAAACGCCGATGTTGTGCGTACTCGCCAACAGCCGAAGCGTTAACCAGCTTAATCTTTGTAAACGAGGAAGCATCGAAAATGGTCTCTCCATGTTTCATTCATGCTATGTCTTTTCTTTTCATAATTGGATAAATAAAAATTTCAACCTTAAAAATCCCGCCTTCAACCTTTATAAAAACCACTTTACCGATAATCAGTCTGCTTACGTAATAAAAATCTTACTTTATATCCGTTTCTGTAACTCCCAAAAATACCTTTGCCCAACAGCTTTAACCATATCGGCAGTTATAACTATATTTATTTGTAAATAACTGATGTAACATGAACAAAGTATTGATAGTTGATGATAATAAAGTGATACGGCTGATGCTGTTGGAGATGCTGAAAAAAATTGATGATATTGAAGTAGTGGGCGAATGCGAAACTGCCATTGAAGCAAAATCTTTTTTAAGCAAAAATGCGGTGGATATTTTATTGCTTGATGTTGAAATGCCCGGTATGACAGGCCTGGAGCTGCTTAAACTGCTGCCCCAAAAACCGGCAACCATTTTAATTACAGCAAAAACCGGTTACGCCATTGAGGCTTTTGAACTGAATGTGATTGACTATATTGTTAAGCCCGTATCCATTGCAAGGGTGATGATGGCTATAGAAAAAGCCAAAGAACTGATTGCCATGAAAGACACGCAGTTGAATGAAATAAACCGGGAGCAGATTTTTATTAAAGACAATAAAATTATCCGCAAGGTTTTATTGAACGATATTCTCTGGCTTGAATCTAAGGGCGATTATGTAAAAATCAACACCACTGAAAAACAATACATCATCCACTCTACCTTAAAAAGTATGGAAGATAAATTACCGGCATCTGAGTTTGTGCGTATTCACCGGGGGTTTCTCATCCCGGTTTCAAAAATTGATTATATAGAAGATGGGGTTGCATTTATTATGGGCACGGCATTGCCCGTTTCTGAAACTTATAAAAACGATTTACTAAAAAAACTGCAGCTTATTTAATCGTTTAAATGAAAAATCGTTTTGGATATAATTTCTGGATACTTTCTTTAACAGTAGTGCTGCTGCTGCTGATATTTGCTGCACAGCTTTTTACCATCAGAAACATTAAAGGTTTAAAAACCGGCAACCAGGAAGCTGCAGTAATTTTTACCATCAATAACCGCTTGCAGGAAATTGTAAATACTGCAGCAGTTCTGCAGGCAAGGGTTACCGGCGAACAGTTTAATAAAAGCAGTGCGCAGCCTGTTACAGATTCGCTGGCTGCAATGGGCTATAATGCATCAGTGCTCCAAAAGCTGAATGTTGATAGCGGTACCCGAAATGATTTTATAAAACTAAACAGCTTTATAAGCCAACAGGTAGCTGTAAGTTTTAAAATAATAGAAGCCACAGCAGCAGGAGATATGACTGTGCGAAAGCAGTATGCAGATTCTTTAACCGCATTAAATTCCGGTGATAGCATTTACCAAACAGCCATCAATATTGAAAGGGGCCTGGAAGCGAAATTAAAAAACACTTTTAACAGCAATACAGAAGCTTCACAAAAATTATCAACCCTCAACAAAATTTTTGCAATAATTGCAATAGCCGCCATTTTAATTTTGGGTACCATTATTATTAACCGCCACCGGCGCCAGTTAAGTTTAATAAAGGCATTGGAAAAAGCAAATGAAGAAGTGAAAAAATCGGCCATGATAAAAGAGCAGTTTCTGGCAAACATGAGTCATGAAATACGTACTCCACTGAATGCTATCAAAGGCTTTAGCAGGTTGCTGCAGCAAACAACCTTAAATGATGAGCAGCAAAAATTTTCTGACATCATCGAAAATTCCAGCAACAATTTGTTGAGCCTGGTTAATGATATACTGGATATTGCAAAAATAGAGGCCGGTAAAATGGAAGTGGAGCAAAAAGAATTTGATTTAAAACGGATGATGCAAACGCTGGAATCGATGTTTATGAATACTGCTAAAGAAAAGCAACTTGACTTTACCTGGCAGATTGACCAGGAGGTTCCACAGTTTCTCCACGGCGATCCCGACAGAATTTATCAGATACTTGTAAACCTCATCAGCAATGCTTTTAAATTTACAACAAAAGGTTTTATTAAACTCCGTGTTTCTAAAACATCCGAAAACGAAAAAGAAATTACGCTGCACTTCAGCGTTCAGGATTCTGGTATTGGAATTCCATTAAAAAAGCTGGAATTAATTTTTGAGCGATTTCAACAAGCCGGAAATTCTGAAGAAAATATTCAAAAGGGCACCGGGCTTGGGCTTGC
>JAYURR010000072.1:0-16635 GCA_043756605.1 Chitinophagaceae bacterium | reverse complement strand
TGCATTATAATGTATTTACCAGTTTCAAAAACCTATTTTATATACAATTTATCCCTATTTTTGCCGTCCAAAAATTAATTTAAAAAATTTATGCAAATTATTCAGAATATTCGTGAAAAGGGAGGCCCATTCATAATTGCAGCCATTGCCCTGGCTTTAATTGCCTTTATTTTAATGGATGCAAAACAAGAACGAGGAGGTCCGGCTGCATCGGATAGTATTGGTAAAGTAAATGGTAAATCAATTAACCTGGATGAATTTAATAAAAAAGTTCAGCAATTAGAAAGCCAGGAAGAACAGCAAAGCGGGCAAAAACCCACCAATACACGAATAGCACAAATGCGTGACCAGGTTTGGAACCAGCTAGTAGCAGAAAATGTTTTTTATGCCGAAGCTGCAAAATTAGGTATTGAGTTTACATCGAAAGAACTTGATTATATATTAAAGAGCGACGATCAGTCGAACCCATTAATGCAAGACAGATCTATGATTGATCCGGCTACAGGAAAATTAGATATGAGTAAAGTTGGTCCGGCACTGGCAAATATTAAAAAAGCAAAAGGTGAGCAGTGGGAATCAATTAATGCACAGGTAATTGAACCACAAAAATTAACCAGTATATCAACCAAATACTTTGCATTATTAAATGCCGGTGCATATTACCCAACATGGATGGAAGAAAAAGACGCAAGAGAAGAAAAAAGCTTTGCAAATGTTTCTTATGTACAAATACCTTATCAAACCATCAGCGATAGCACTATTAAAGTAACAGATGCTGAAGTTGGCGAGTATGTTAAAAAACATAAAGATCTTTTTAAGCAGGAAGCAGGCCGCATGATTTCTTACGTAGGCTTCAGCCAATTAGCAAGTGCTGCAGATAGTACAAAAACAAAAGCACTGCTGGAAGGCTTAAAAGCAGACTTTGCCACAACACCTAACTTAAAAAACTTTATTGCAAAAAACGCATCAGTAATACCATACGATAGTACCTACACACCAAAATCAAGAATAAAATCAACCATGATTGATTCTATTTTAAAATTACCACAAGGAACGGTTTACGGACCTTATATAGATGGAGGAAGTTATGTACTTGCAAAAGTATTAGGAACAAAGCCGGTACCAGATAGTACCAGAGCCAACCATATTCTTTTTCAGGTAAATGACCCACAAACCGGAAAAGCAATAATGGAAGAAGCCCAGGCCAAAAAAATGGCTGACAGTGTTTTGGCTTTAGTAAAAGCCGGAGCAGATTTTGGAGCATTAGCAAAACAATATAATACAGATGGAACAAAAGATAGAGGAGGCGATTTAGGATATTTTGGTTTTAGCGGACCAATGGTACCCGAGTTTAATGCAGGAACTTTTGGTAAACCTGTTGGAACTAAAGAAATTGTTTTTTCAAGATTTGGATATCATGTTATAGAAATAACCGGCGAAAAAAACTTAAACCCCGGATATAAAATTGCATTTATGGCAAAAGATATTATTGCCAGCGAAACAACCATTAACAATGCAAGTAACGAAGCAATTAAACTTGCAGCAATAAAAGATGCAAAAAAGTTTGAAGAATATGTAAAAACCAACGGTATAAACAAAGTGATACCTACAGACAGACAAGGAAAGCAGGCATTAATTAAGGAAAGCGACTCAGAAATTGGACAACTGCAGGATGCAAGGGCACTGGTACGTTGGGTTTTTGAAGCAAAAAAAGGAGATGTAAGTGACCCGATGCCGGTTGGAGAACAGTTTGTAGTAGCAACTGTTGATAAAATTTACGAAGAAGGAACACAGGATATTGAAACAGCCAGATCTTTAGCAGAAAATGCAATTAGAGAAGAAAAGAAAGCTGCGCAGATAATTGCAGCATTGGGAGCAAACCCAACGCTGGAGAGTGCAGCAGCAAAATATGGTAAGGAAATTAAAATTGCCGGAGCAGATTCTTCACTTACGTTTAATGCCCAAATAATAGACTCTATAGGTAACGAGCCAAAACTGATTGGTGCCATATTTAACAAAGCAAACCTTAACAAAGTAGCTGCACCAGTTAGCGGAAAATCGGGCGTATTTGTTTTTAAAGTAAACAGCATTACCGATAAACCCGCAGACCCTAACGAAGATAAATTGCAAAAAAGAATGCTGCAGGCAACAGCATTACGCAACCAGGCGGTGTCAAACTGGTTTGAAGGGCTTCGTAAAGCAGCAACCATAAAAGATGAGCGGAGTAAAGTTTTTTAACTGAACTTATTTTATAAATTATAAAACAGCCATCGCTACAAAAGCGATGGCTGTTTTTTTATCACGCAAAGCTAATTTACCTTTTCAGGAAAAAATAGACGCTAACCGGTTGTTTAACTTTTAAAAGCAATTGTATTTTAAGCGTAATACTATCTTTGCAATATGGAAGAGGTTTTTGTAAATAAGGTTGAAGAGAGCGGAATCATTACTTTGGACCTGGAGCAATTTTATCCAAAAGAAGAAACAGCTGTTTTTGATATGAAGGACCATTTATTTATGGGCCTTATATTGAAAGAAAAAGATTTCAGAGAAACCATGAAGTTGCTTGATCTGGAACCATACAAAGAAAAAAACATTGCACTCTTCTGTAGTGCCGATGCGGTTATTCCCGTATGGGCATATATGCTGGTGGTAAGTTACCTGCAGCCTGTTGCCAAAGAAATAATTTTTGGCGATGCAGAATTTTTACACAAAACCCTGTTCTTAAAAAATATTGATAAAATAAATATTACCAATTACGCAGATAAAAGAGTAGTAATAAAAGGGTGCGGCGAATTGCCCATTACCGAAGGGGCTTATGTTGCAATAACTAATTTGCTGCGGCCGGTTGCAAAAAGCATTATGTATGGCGAACCTTGCAGTACGGTGCCCATTTATAAAAAGCCAAGGGTGTGATTTGTGAATGGTGAGACGTGAGTGAATAATGCATGTAGTTAAAACTCTGCTCTGCTCACCACTCACGATTGACCTCTCAAAAACTAAAACCAGCCACGTTTTTTAAAAACCCGTATCATAGCCAGTGGTATAAAAAGCATTAGCCCAACCGAAATAAAAAATCCCCATTTGTTATGCAGCAAGGGAATTATTTCAAAGTTCATTCCAAAAATGCCACCAATAACCGTTGCAGGAGCCAGTAAACAGGTTACTACTGTCATCACTTTCATCACTTCATTCATTTTTAAATTTACATTACTCAGGTACAGGTCGTGTAAGTTCATCATCATATCCCGGTAGTTTTCTGCCAGGTCGTTTGCCTGTACAATATGATCGTACACATCTTTAAAATATTTTTCTGTTCGCTCTTCAATCAAATCACTATCGCTGCGTAAAATGCCGTTTACCAATTCTCTTACCGGTGCTACGCTTCTTTTTAGTATTATCATTTCTTTACGCAGCATATTTATTTTTGCAAGGCTTTTTGTATTGGGGCTGCGTACAATATCTTCTTCAAGCCCCTCTATTTTTTCGCCCAGTTTTTCCATCACCACAAAATAATTGTCAACTATCATATCAATCAAAGCATAAAAAAGAAAATCAGCCCCGTTCTGCCGTAGTTTGGTATTGTTCACTTTTAATCTTTCCCTTAGCGGATTAAATACATCCCTGTGTGCATCTTCCTGAAAACTGATAACAAAATTTTTACCCAACACAATGCTTATCTGCTCAATTTCCACGGCCGAATCTTTTTCATTAAAATAAAGCATGTTCATCAGGCAAAATAACAGTCCATCAATTTCGTCCATCTTTGGCCGTTGGCCCAGGCTTAAAATATCTTCGGTAATTAAATAATGAATGCCAAAATGATTACAAATAGATGTTACATCTGCTTTTCTTAAACCATCAACATTAATCCAGGTAACAGTTTTTGGGTCTATGTAAGAATAGCAGTCTGGAATTGATTTAAGATCTTTAATGTCAATTTTATTTGCATCATAATCGTACACAGAAAGTTTTGTTTCTTCCGGCTCTTGCCGGGGCGATTCAATTGTTGGATTTACCTGCAAAACTTTTTTTGTGCGCAATAAGTCAAGCGGGTTTAATAAATAAGATAAATAATCCTGTACAGCCATATCTGATTAATTTGAAAACGAAATTGATGCTTTATTAATGCTTTTCAAAATAACATTTTATTTCCGGAAAATGTAAAAAAAACCGTCCCTACTAAATGTAGAAACGGTTAACAATCAGTAATATGATTTTTACTTATTTTGGAGCAACATCCGAAACTCCATCTGTTTTACCTTGCGCTGGAGGTGGCGCATCCGAATTCCAGATATCGCGGTGTATTTTCCATTTACCGTTTTCTTCTTTCCACACCACAATAAATTTCCCTTTTTCTGCAGATATTTTATCGCCCACAAACATTTCGTATTTACCGGTTTCAACAACGGCTTCTTTTCCGCCCATTACCTCTTCGGTGGTAATTACTAAATTATTGATTCCCATTTTTCGCCCACCATTAAAAAATGCAGTAATAGCCTGCGTGCCGCACATGCGTGGCATATTGGTTACATTAATGCAGGCATCGCTGCTGTAGCAATTTGCAAACGTGGTAGAATCGCCGGTGGCAAAGCATGCGCCGAAAACTTTGTTACTGGCAGCAATGGCCGCTTTTGCACTGTCCAGACTAAAGGCTGCAGCAGTTTCAGTTTTAGCAGCTTCGTTATTACAGGAGCTGAAAAAAATAACCATCAGGGCAAAGCCTGAAAGTTTTAAAATAGAATGTTTCATGTTTTATTAGTTTTAGAAACACAAAGTACAATCAGTAAACCAAAAAAACAATGTGGCTGCAGGGTATTTTATATCAAACTGAATTTCATTTTAAGCCAATGTGCTAATGCTGAAATTCAAACAAAGCCTTTGTGCCGTTGGCTTTTGGTAAATACCGGTTGGACTAACTACAAAATCCAATTGGTATTAATTTGATTGCCGCCTGCCGCCACTGAAATTTCTGCTTTTACCTTTATCGTAACTGCCAAAACCACGTGAACGTTTTTGCCCCGGTTTTTGTGCTGGCGCAGAAGGTGCCGAAAAGTTTGTGTTGCTCAGTGGATAAGGATGACTATTGACAACCGGAATATATAAACCAATCAGTTTTTGAATATCTTTTAATTCTGTTCTTTCTTCTGCATCGCAAAAAGAAATAGCAATACCGGTATTACCGGCACGGCCCGTACGGCCAATGCGGTGTACATATGTTTCAGGCACATTGGGTAAATCAAAATTTACAACATGGCTCAGGTCATCAATATCAATGCCACGTGCCGCAATATCGGTAGCAACCAACACACGCAGTTTACCACCTTTAAAATTGGTTAAAGCATGCTGCCTGGCATTTTGCGATTTGTTGCCATGAATAGCGGCAGCGGTAACTTCGTTTTTGTGTAAAAACTTTACAACCTTATCTGCACCATGTTTGGTACGGGTAAATACCAATGCGGTAACAATTTCTTTATCTTTTAATAAATACTGAAGCAGGCTGAGTTTGTTTGGTTTATCTACATGATATAAACTTTGCTCAATTTTATCAACTGTAGAAGATACCGGTGTAACCTCTACATAAGCAGGATTGGTTAATAATACGTTGGCCAGCTTTTGAATTTCGGGCGGCATGGTTGCCGAGAAAAAAAGCGTTTGCCTTTTTGCCGGCAATTTGGTGATGATTCTTTTTACATCGTGTATAAAGCCCATATCCAGCATGCGATCGGCTTCATCCAGCACAAATATTTTTAAAAATTTAAGATCAATAAAACCCTGGCTTATTAAATCTAATAAACGGCCGGGTGTTGCTACCAGAATATCTACACCTCTTCTCAAAATATTTGTTTGGTGTAATTGAGATACGCCTCCAAAAATAACGGTATGGCTAAGGCCGGTGTGTTTGCCGTAAGCAGCAAAGCTTTCATCAATTTGTATGGCAAGCTCACGGGTTGGGGTTAATATCAGCACTTTTATTTTGTGTGGGCCACGCTCTTCGCTTTTATTTTTATACAACAACTGTAAAATAGGAATAGCGAATGCGGCTGTTTTACCGGTACCGGTTTGTGCACAACCAAGCAGATCCTGCTGTTCTAAAATAAGCGGTATGCTTTGTGCCTGAATGGGTGTTGGTGTGGTGTATCCCTCTGTGCTTAATGCTTTAAGGATAGGATCAATAAGATCTAATTGTTTAAACTCCATTAAATGGTATTTGTGTTTAGTGTGGGCTGGCAAAGACGTTGCAAATTCTGAATCAGCAGTAAAATTATTTTGTACCACATGGCCTGCAACAGGCTGCCTTATAAAAGTAAGTGGACCGCAAAGCTACGGTTTTGTTTTTTAATGCTTTGGTTTCGTAAATTTGGGTATAACTCAAACTCATGTCAACCCTTACAATTACTACCATACAAAGCAATATAATTTGGGAAGATAAAGCGGCTAACCTGCGCATGCTGGAGCAAAAAATTGCCGGTATTGAAGAAAAAACAGAAGTTGTTGTACTACCCGAAATGTTTAACACCGGTTTTAGCATGCGCCCCGAAGTGCTTGCCGAAACCATGCAAGGCGAAACGGTTGAGTGGATGAAAAGAGTGAGCAGAGAAAACGGTATTGTACTTACCGGAAGTGTTATGATTGAAGAGGCTGGTAATTATTATAACCGCCTGATATGGATGTTGCCTAACGGACAATACGGCCATTATGATAAAAGACATTTGTTTGCCTTTGGCGAAGAAGATAAACATTACAGCCCAGGCAATAAAAGATTGATAGCATCTGTAAAAGGTTGGAAAATAAATTTATTGGTTTGTTATGATTTAAGGTTTCCGGTTTGGGCCCGAAACAAGGTTTTCGACTCCACACAAACCGATAACTCTCACACTTCTACTCCGCTCAGTGCCCCCGAATATGATGTACTTATTTATGTTGCCAACTGGCCCGAACGCCGCAGCCATGCCTGGAAAACATTGTTGTGTGCAAGGGCGATAGAAAACCAATGTTATGTGGTTGGCGTAAACCGTGTTGGTAACGATGGTAAAAACGTTTACCACAGCGGCAACAGTTTGATTATAGATCCATTAGGGCAAGTGCTTTACCACATGGCCGATGAAGAAGATGTAAACACAATTACACTGCAAAAAGAAATGCTGGAAGATGTGCGGAGCAAATTTCCGTTTTGGAAAGATGCGGACTCTTTCAATATACAATAGGCAATAAGCAATATGCAAATTGCAACACCTCATTATAAAAAAAACTTTCGTTTTTTAAATTCTATTAATGTTATAAGGCAATTGCTAATTACCTCTTGCAAATTGCTTATTTTGTATCATATCCAGCACAAATTTCATTTTGTAATCAATACCTTTTACAAGTGCATTGTAATTGGTACTTATGTAAATATCCGGCGGTATGCCACTGCCATCTTTTGGCACATGGTTGTATTGCACCAGCCTGAACAATGGCAACCTTACTTTTATATGTGTGTTGGGTAAAATTATATCCGGAATTAAAATACCATTATTGCCATGCCAGCCGCCGCCGGTATCTTCGCCCAGTAAAACCACGCCGGGCTGGCCTTTAACCGCATTGCTGAAAAGTGCCGCAGCCGAAAAAGTATTGCCCGCTATCAGCACATATAAATTACCGGTGTAATTATTTACGGCTTTGGGTTTGTTTACTTTTCTTTCCCAATGCCTGAAATGATATAATCCATCTGCTTTCTTTTTAGTAAGAAAAAACAAACCAAGATTATCCATAAAACCGCCTTTGATGTATTTTGAATAAGGCCGCAAAGATTTTGTAACAGCATATGCACTATCAGCTACTTTAAAATTTACCCGGCTTACATATTTAGTTAATAATGTAGATAGCCTTATTCTGCCGCCACCATTGTTTCTTATATCAATAACAACATTATTAATACCTGTTTTTTTAATGTACCCAAAAGTTTGTCTGTAAAATTTACGCAGACTGCCGCCCGAAAAAGAATTGATGGTTACAATGGCAGTGTTGTAAGTGGTATCAACTGCCAGCGAACGGGTTTCCTGCAAACGCTCCTGGCGGGTTTGTTTTTTGGGTTGTGGTTGCCTGATTGTAATTGAACTGTCTTTAATTTTTTTTGCACTGTCTTCAACCAAACCAAAAGCTGCAATATTTATGCGTTGCTTTGCCCCCGATTTATCAATATAAGTAACCGCATACATTTTGCTTACACCAAAAATATTACGGTGATAATAAGGAAAACTGTTGCTGAGCCTGCTGTAATTAACATTGATGGCGTATCCATCCTCCGTCATATATCCAAACATGGTTTTAATAAGTGCGGCGTTTTTAATACCGTTGATGGATGTGATGAGTGTACCTCTTTTTAAAACAGAATCTTTTCGGTTCAGGTTGGCGGTAACAGCCAGGGTATCGTTCCAGCATTTTAAAAGCAATGGAAACGAAGGGATTCTTTTTCCCAAAGCCCAGTTGTTGTAAGCTTTGCTACGGCTGAAACTGGTGTGGCCGCAATGAATTTTATCGGTAAGTGGTGCCACTATTTTCCAGCCAAATTGCTGCTCGGTCATACTGTCTTTAATGTTGCTGTAGTATTTATCAAAGTACATATCCATACTGTCTTTAGGTGTGTACCAGTAAAGCGATGGGTGTTTTTTTTCAAGGATATTACGCAACAAAGAAAAATCCTGTTGTAATTGTTGAGCCGAATATTTTTTATTGGGATTGTAATTTTTTGTTGTAGCGCAGGAGTATAGTAATGCAGGTAGTATAATTAGAAAGAGGAGGCGGAATTTGTTCATTTGGGCAAAACTAAGATAAAGTAAAGTTAAAAAGCTTCTGCAACAACCACTTAATCAAATTCCGGCTTCCGGCATTCAAATTATTTTATAACTTGAGTAAAGCAAACCATGAAGTTGCTGCTTTATTTAACGAACCTGCCCGATTTATATTTTATGAGACTAATTACCTTTTACGCTTTAATGCTGCTGTCTTCCTGCGCTTCAATAATCGGACTTGCTAAAATTAAAGAACTTAAAACTGAAGACATGGCTTCCTTTTTAAAAGCGCAACAGATAAACGACCCCCTTATTTATTTTATTGATGAAGATTATAAAAAGCAATTGCAGCAACTTTCTAACGATACGGCGTTATTAAAACATCATTTACAACCGCTACAGGCATCTTATTATAACAAGGAAGGAAAGCTTATTAGTTTTCATATTAACTGTAATGCACCAGGTTTTCCAAATCTTAATTGGAATTATAAAAAAGCGATGGAAGGGTTTCCGCCAGCATCGCAGGCGCCGGTTGATACTTTATTAAACCTGCAAAGGCATTTGATGCTTTTAAAATCAAAAACCGATAAACAAATTGAAACACCAAAAGAGTTCGACTATTTTATTATAGTTAACTGGGCAGGTTTTTTAAAAAGACAAAGTATTGGTTTAATAAATGCGGTAAATGAAAATATTAAATTGAATTTAGAGAATAAGAAGATTAGAATAATTTATGTGTGCTCAGATAATGTGTATTTAGAATAGAGATTTACTTCAGATGATTCCAGCACAGCTATAACAGTTCATAATCAACAGAATTTAAAAAATAAAAAAGGATGAACAAAGCCTATCTATTAACAATTGTCTTTTTCTTTTCAATTCTCGTTTCTTATTCGCAGTTTAAGCATTTTGATATTGACAGTATTTTTGCGGACAATAAAAAATTCACACGAATTTTTTTTACTGCATTATGGTGTTCTCCCTGTGTTGGAAAGTATAAGAAAATAATAAAAATTTTCAATATTGACACGACATCTAATAATGTTGTAGTTTTTGATCTAAGCGGCTTCTCAGTAAATAAACTTTCAAAAATAGAACCCAGCTATTATGATAGCCTTAAATCTTTTGTTATTCCCTCTAAACATTATAATTTCAAAGGGCCCATAGTTATTAACTTGTCTAAGAAAGCCTTAAAAAGATTTATTTCAGATATCATATTTAAATACCCAAAACATGACAATTTAAATAAATTTTGGTTTGGAGATATTTTGAAAATAAGTAGCGAAGGAGTTTTGACTATGGAAAAGGTTACACAATAATCATTTCAAATGATTCCATCCCTGCGCTATCAGCTCATGCTTGTTTCCGCCCCGGGTAATAAAATTTTTTCCCTCGCTTGCTTCGGTTATGTAGCCAATAATACTTAAGCCATTATTCTGTGTTATTTTTTCATGGTCGGCCTGGCTGATTGTAAACAGCAATTCATAATCTTCGCCGCCGCTTAATGCACAGGCTGTAGGGTCAAGTTCCAGTTTGTAAGCAAAATCTTTACTGTCTTCATTCAATGGCAATTTATCTTCGTACAAAACACAGCCAACATTACTTTGTTTACAAATGTGCAGCATCTCGCTGCTGAGTCCATCGCTTATATCCATCATGCTGGTGGGCACAATTTTATGTTCGGCAAAATATTCAATCACATCTTTACGGGCTTCGGGTTTTAATAAACGGCCAACAATATAAGCCCGGTTTTCAAGATCAGGCTGTGCACCAGTTTGCTCAAATATTTTTTTCTCTCTTTCTAAAATTGTAAGGCCCAAAAATGCGCCACCCAAATCGCCGCTTACACAAATAAGGTCGTTCACTTTAGCCCCATCTCTTTTTACATAAGTATCTGGCGCCACTTCGCCAATGGCGGTAATGCTTATTACAAAACCACGTTGCGATGTCGTAGTGTCGCCGCCAACAAGGTCAACACCGTAAGTATCGCAGGCAGCATAAACACCATCGAAAAATTCATCCAATGCTTCTACACTAAACTTATTACTGATAGCGATGCTTAAAACAATCTGCGTTGGCGTAGCGTTCATTGCATAAATATCGCTGATGTTTACAATCACCGATTTATAACCCAAATGTTTTAGTGGTGTGTACATCAAATCAAAGTGAATGCCTTCAACCAGCAAGTCGGTACTGATAACCGTCTGCCGGCCAAAATGATCTATCACAGCACCATCATCACCCACGCTTAAAATGGTTGATGCATTTTTTGTTTCATTGTTTCGGGTAAGATGATCAATTAAACCAAATTCGCCGAGGCTAGATATTTCAGTACGTTCCATCTATTTTAGATTTTAGATTGCCGATTTTAGATTTTATTAGGTCGCTTTTCTTTTTCCTTTTCGGCAAGCATGTTTTTTAAGGTTGTGTTTATTGATGCAACTATTATTGATAGTAATTCATTTGCTTCAATATATAAATCCCGTAATTCCTGTTTAAATGGTTCGTTAAACTCCGCCAATAATTCATAAAAGTGCATTGTTTCATCAAGCTCTTCTTCTGCAATTCTTAATTTATTAACAAAATCTGCTTTTGATTTCCCCCTGCATGCAGCACGATAATTTGCTGATGCAGAACTGGAACATCTTATTACCTGACCAATGTATGTTTTATTAACAATATTATGTGGCAACCCAAGACAAAGCTTTCCGGTTTTTACCGCAACAGCTTTCAGCCTTTTCATAATATCATCTTTTATTGTACTCATACCGGCTCTAAGTAATTCTTACTTCATGCAATAAAAAAAATCTAAAATCGCCAATCTAAAATCTACAATGGCTTTCTATTATGTATCACTTCAATCAACTCATCATGTATTAAACCATTTGTTGCAACAATCTTTTTTTGATAAGGAGAATATTTATCTCCATTCATATCGGTTACTTTGCCGCCTGCTTCTTCAACAATTAAATATCCGGCTGCCGAATCCCATGCTTGTAAACTATGCTCAAAAAAACCATCAAATCTTCCGGCAGCAACCCAACATAAATCAATAGCCGCACTTCCCAATCTGCGAACGGGTACACCCTTACGCACAAAACGTTCAAACACTTCCAACGGTCCGTTTTCCATATCAAGATAAGAATAAGGAAAACCAGTAACCAGGCAACTGTGTAATACTGCGTTTTTTTTACTTACACTTATTTTTTTATCGTTCAGCGTGGCACCTTTTCCTTTTTCTGCAAAAAATAATTCGTTGATAAAGGGATTGTAAACTGCCCCCAGTATCATTTCACCATTCTGCTCCACACCTATACTTACACAACATAAGGGTATGCCGCTGGCAAAATTAATGGTGCCGTCAATGGGGTCAATTATCCATTTGGTATCACTAGCGGTTGCCATTTCGCCCACTTCTTCACTTAAAATAAAATGGTCGGGATACTGACTTTTTATTACTTCTATAATTGCCTTTTCGGCCGCATGATCGGCCTCGGTAACCCAATTATTAATTCCCTCTTTATTGCTGATTTTTAAATCTTCGTTGTTAAAATAATGCCTCAGTTGCTTTGCACCGGCCTCAACTGCATTTAAAAGTGTTGTTTTTAACATGGCGCAAATATACAAAGGCTTTACATGAATTTAAGCCGACATGTTACGATAGATATGAAGTGCCTGAAATGAAATTCGGCTTGGTATAACTATATTTGAACATGCAATTATCGGTGATAATAGTAAACTACAATGTAAAATATTTTCTGGAGCAATGCCTGCATTCAGTTATAAAAGCCTGCAAGGCTGTTGAAGCGGAAATAATTGTTGCCGATAATAATTCTACAGATGGAAGCAGGGCATATCTGGAAGAAAAATTTACTGCTGTAAAATTTATCTGGAACAGTGATAATACCGGTTTTGCCAAAGCAAATAACCTTGCTCTGCAAAAAGCCAGAGGGGAGTTTATCCTTTTTTTAAACCCCGATACTTTACTTGCCGAAGACAGCATTGAAAAATGCCTGCAGTTTTTTAAAACACAACAAAAAATTGGGGCCCTTGGCATACACATGGTTGATGGCTCAGGCAATTTTTTAAAAGAGAGCAAACGTGCATTTCCATCACCTTTAACATCCTTATTTAAATTATCTGGCCTTGCAAGGCTGTTTGCTGGTTCCAAAACTTTTGCCAGGTACCACTTAGGGCACCTGGCCGAAAATAAAAATCATGAGGTAGATGTACTAGCCGGCGCATTTATGATGATACCAAAAAAAATTTTGGATGAGGTTGGAAATTTTGACGAGCGATTTTTTATGTACGGCGAAGATGTTGACCTGAGTTACCGCATACAGAAAGCCGGCTATAAAAATTATTATTTTGCCGAAAGCAGCATTATACATTTTAAGGGTGAAAGTACTAAAAGAGGAAGCTTGAACTATGTGCGGCTATTTTACAAGGCAATGAGTTTGTTTGTAAAAAAGCATTACAGCGGAAGCAAGGCAGGTTTTTTTATTTTCCTGATACAAACAGCCATCATTATCAGGGCTTTTTTTTCAGCTTTGGGCAACCTGCTAAAAAAAATTGGTTTACCGGTATTGGATGCAGGTTTAATTTTAAGTGCCTTGGTTTTAACAAGATTACTTTGGAATAATTTTATAAGGCAGGAAATAAATTATTCGCCCAATGTTTTAATAATTGCATTTCCTGCTTTTACTGCCTTGTTTTTAGTTACAGCATTTTATAGTGGTTTGTATGATAAAGGCTATAAGCAATTACAATTGATACGCTCAACAACCATAGCAGCCCTGGTTTTATTAAGTGTGTATGCCCTGCTGCCAGAAAGTATCAGGTTTTCTCGGGGTATTTTGGTTACGGGTATTTTATTTGCTTTTGTGTTGATGAATCTGATGCGGATGTTGTTTATAAAATTGGATTACCTGGAAACCAGTAATGAAGAGGATGAGCGCAGGCAAACAGTTGTGGTGGCAGCAGAAAAAGACTTTTTAATTATTGAAGACATTTTGCACAAGGCCGGAATGACAGAAAGGGTGCTTGGCCGTGTGGCTGCAGACTTGCCAGACTCTACAGCATTAGGCAATATTGAACAACTGCCGCAACTGATAAAAAAGTACCCCGTTAAAGAAATAATTTTTTGCGAAAATGGCTTAAGTTTTAAAGAGATTATTTTTTGCATTAATGTACTGCCTGGTACCATCAGAAACAAATTTCATGCGTCGGGCAGCAATAGTATTGTGGGCAGCGATAGTAAAAATACAAGTGGCGGTTTTATTACCAATGCAACAAAATACAGCATAGCCATGCCGCTGCAACGCCGCAATAAAAGGTTGCTGGATATTACGGTTTCAATTCTTTTTTTATTGGCTGCGCCGGTAATTATTTTAATAAAAAAAAATGCAGCGGCTTTTTACAAAAATGCTTTTACGGTATTAACCGGCAAAAAAACATGGGTTGGATATGCAATCCAAAAAAATAGTTTGCCCATCATTAAAGCTTCGGTTATTACCAGCACTGCATTACCGGCAACCCTGAATGATTTACCAACTGAAAGTTTACACAAAAGCGATGAATGGTATGCATCAGGCTACACAATGATGACTGACTTTAAAAAAATTGGCAGAGGATTTAAATACCTGCATTATTAATGCTGTAGAGCAGCAACAAAATTTTCTACAACAGGTTTATAATTTTCAGTAATAACAGGTAACTGGCTGTAATCAAATGCAGCTGTTTTTTTTATAGCTTCGGGTAATGAAAACCCTTTCTGATCAATACTGTAAAATAATCTTTGTGCCTGCAAATATCTACTCAGATATTCCTGCTCTGTTTGGCCGGGAGTTGGTACCAGTATGGCTTTTTTTTGCAATTTTACAAGATCCATTACGCTTGAATAACCACAACGGCTTATTATTATTTTTGATTGCTGAATAACTTCACTCAATTCATCTGCACCCAAATAATTTTTTATTTCAATGGAAGCATTTTTAAGTTGAAGTTTTTTTGTTTGCTGCGGAAGCCCACGAACCAGGCAAATTTTTTCAGTCATTTTTTCAATATCAGCTAAAATAATTTTTTCAAAAAGAGTTCTTTGTGGTTCCGGCCCCGAAAGGATGACACCGACATCGTATTTGATTTCTCTCTCTTTTTTTTGAAATCTTGATAATGCACCAAGATAAATTACTGACACCCTGGGTAATTTTGCCGGATGTGATAATGCTCCTGCAAAATTCAAATCGCCTTCATTATCAGGCACCCAACAAGCCTTAAATTTATTTATAAAATGATAATGAATTTTTTGAGCGATGCGTTCTGTAAAACCATTTCCGGTTTTTATAGTTAACTGATGAGTGATATAAATACAGGGAATTTGTTTATGGTACAGTCCCATCCGGTTATCAGCAATAACCCCATCAATATTATTTTCCTTTATTGTCTTTTTTAACCACCGGTTTTCAGCATAAATGCTATGAATGATTTTTGGAAATTGTAAAAATAGTTTTACCGGCATCCAGCTTTTATGGCGGCTGTATTTAATTCTGTATCCCCTTAATTCAATAAACTGCAGGCCCGGATACTCTTTTTGCAATAAAATTTTTATAGGGCCTTCGGCTGCAACAAAAACGGTACAATGTTGTTTTATTAATGTAGATATTATTGGCATGCAGCGGGTTGCATGGCCAAGGCCCCAATCTAGCGGAGCTATTAAAATGCGGGGCTTTTGGCCGGGGATGTTAAAATTTTCATCTTTCATTACAACAATGCAATAATTGTTTGTGAAAATAGTTTAATTTAGTAACCTGAGAAATTATGAAATGAGCCATGATGGTATGAGGGGAGAGAATTTTTGATTGCGAATTACATGTTGCCAGATTTCAATAACAAAAACACATGAAACAACTTAGTAAAATAACATTAGCGCTATTGATGATTGCAACCGTAGTACTTACAACAAGCTGTGCTGCTTCACGTAAAAGCAGCCGTTGCTCTTGCGAAGGAATGATTGGTTATAAATAGCATTAAAATTAACAGGTAGAAACTATGAACAACGCTAACCGGGACTTACTGGTTTTGTTCAATCAGGAGTTGATGACTCCACAATCTATTGAGCATGAAGTAGAATTGCTTCATCAGCTTTTGTATAGCATAGAAAGACTGGAAAATTTAATCATCTCCCACGAAGTTATAGACCTGAATAAATATAAAGTGAGCAATAAACCACTGCTACTCCGAAAGCTTTTCCGCCAGCGTGAATTAAAGCCTTTTGTTTTTTTGAATTGTAAGAATTAAACGCAGATTGTTTTGATTAAACTGATTTCGCAGATAATCCATTTTCCCGAAAGAATCTAATGCTTTACACCCAAAAAAGTAACTATGAAAAAGGCGCTGATTTGTTGTATCATCATTGCAATTTGTACTTCTTTTAAATTAGATAGATCTGAGAGTTCTAATTTGTCTATTTCAGCAACAATCATTAGCCGTCAAGGAAAAAGCATGACCCTTGGAGTAAAGCTAACTAACAACACTTCCGACTCATTGAAATATGTAAGCTGGGATTGCTCCTGGCAAAACTCTTATTTAATTGATAACGATAAGTGGAGAATTATGGGAGGCTGGGATTGTTTTAAAAACGGCCAACGAATATTTTCAATTCCACCTTATCAAAGCGAAACAAAAATTTTAGAATTAGAAAAGCTATACGTTATTTCAAAATCCAAAACTTCGGAATTTAGAATAGGGTTTCACTATAATCCTCCTCCCCCTGACTTCGTCATTTTTTAAAAATCAGTCAAAAAACCCTCTGCAATACCTATAAATGCTTGATTGTTGTTTTTGATTTGGGTGTCCCAGCTATGTT
>JAYURR010000071.1:0-16891 GCA_043756605.1 Chitinophagaceae bacterium | reverse complement strand
ATCAGCAATAATAAAACAATAGAACTCTGTTTAAAAATTTTCAGTTCAGATAAGTTTCATGTATTGAGCGATTTATCAAGACTTGCATTACAAAATTTCGGAAATTCAGTTGCAGCAGAATTGCCAGAAGAAGAACAGCTAAAATATCTTGATTATTTTATTGAGTCAAGGTTGGCTGCCTGTCAAATGGCTACTAATGTGGGTAAGGAAATTAAAATTACATTTCAACAAAATGATTTCAATATAATACCGGAAGATAAGAATTATACAGTTTCTGATAAAGCGTGGATGGCGGGATATTTAGCATGTATTGCCAGAAGAAATATGAAAACCCGGCAAGCCTACTGTGATATAGATCTGGACATTCTGGATAGTAAGGCGCATACAAAGGGAGGCGCATACAGTTTACACTTTGCTAAGTTTCTACAAAGATTATTTTTAAAAGGAGAGCCGCATGGCCAAAATCTTTTAGCAGCATCAAATGAAATAAAGAAAGATAAAATGCCGGAACCTACTTATGAATATGCTTTGTATAATGACGGACCTTTAATTGATATGTTTACACCTATTTTAATGAATGATGAAAAAGATTTTTATGCAATGCTTTTAAACGCTTTGCAAATGCATAAAAAATACTGGCAAAAAGAACCTTCCGATCCGCTTGGATTAATTTCATTACCCATAACAGCTTTAACAGTTATGGCTAAAGATTATGATTTTAAAATTGAGCATACATCTGATTATATTGTTCAATCATTAGTTGATAATTAAAAGCGTTGAAAAGATTTGATTGTTACTGCTGTATTTGAATGTTGGAGCCAAAAAAAACTGTATGGATTAAAGCCAAAACAAGTCATTATTAAATTTCGGCAACACCAATAAAAAAATGTAAAAGTATTTACAGGGATATAAAGGAAATGATATGACGGGAAAAATGGAACATCTGATACGTAACGTAATAACCGAAATGGATACAGAAGAAAAGGAACAGCAAACAAAAGCTGAAAAAGAAAGAAATGAACGGGTAAATGATGTTGTTGGAAAATCAATTGCAGAAGCACTTAGAAGGTATGGGTTTTAAAAATGATCAATCATGGTAAAATTTGATGCCAGGTTTCAAAAATTAAGTAACAACGGAGAGTTAATTGACTATAATAATCCGCCCAAGGGTAAATGGTTTGATGGCATTTGGCAAAAAGATGGAGTGTTTTATATTAACGAAACAAAATTTGGTACAGGCAAGTTAACATCTCTACAAAAAAAGAAAATCTGGATTCAGGATAATATCAATAAAATTCCAGACCCTGATTTAAAAATCAAGATTCAGGGTGCATTTGATGCAGGGGAATTAAAAACAATTGTAACACATGTTGATACCAATGGAGTGGTATCAATACAACCATGGCAATAGAAATGAAACAGAGAGAACCATTACAAACTGAAACTTATTTTGCAGATGCAATAGCCGAAAAGTTAAAACGTGTTGAACAACTGAACGAATATGCAAACAACAGAGAAAAATACAGCATGGATTGGGAAGTTATTTACATGAACCGCTTCTACGATTATTATATTCTTGCCCAATTGTATTACAGTTCGGGCATAAAAATGAGTATTATAAAAGATACCATTACCACCTGCTTAACCCACGGCATTGATTATTTTACCAGCACAGAGTATATTAAAAACTCAAAAATAAACAGGTATAAAACTGATTTTAATGAATACTTCAACATTGTAAATACTTTATCAATGGCAATTTTATTAAGGGTAGATGTTAACCTTATCAATAAATTTTTTATTTCATTAAAAATTAAGGGAGATGATGCATTTATAGACAGCTTGCATCATTTTATAAACCCTTCGGCATTAATTTCTAAAAAACTGATTTTTGAAAAATTATTACAACCTGCCTTTGACAGCTTGCACAAAACAGGTGCAGAAAAGTTAGAAAATTTAATGGCTTACCTTGCAAATTGGGATAAAACTGTTTTACGTAAAAGATCTGTTTACAACACACACAAGCCAGGTTATGGTACCGCATTTTATGGCTATTGGAGTTTTGAATCGGCAGTAATTGCCTACATCAATAATGAAAATATTGACAAGCTTAAAACATACAAATTTTTTCCTGTTGATATGTTGACTTATGTACAAGAAAAATAATTATGGAAAAAGACATACAACATGAGCGTACGCAATTGCAGGAAGTTATTGAGAAATTGGATGAGAGGCTCATTGATTTTAAAAATTTATTAGTAAAAGCCACAGCAGTAACTGCAGATTACAGTACCCAAAGCATTGCAGCTGTAGAAAAGCTTTTGTATAAAATAAATCCAGATAAGGATAACGACAGCCATCTGCTGATTGAAGCCTCATTATACATAGGCGAGTGCTACAGAATAATGGCTGATGGAAAGTGGGATGTTGCTGAGGATATTGAAAACTGGGGGAAACCTGAAATTATTTGCAACAAATTAAACAGTGCCAGGCTATTTCCGTTTGACATAATTTCTGAGTATCTGGAGGACCCCAAAAAAGGGTTTTTACTCAATACATTAAATAATTATTTTAGCAAAACTGCTTTGCCATAAAAATAATATTACTGTTAAATGTAAAAATTATAAAGTTTTATAAAAGTAGATGCAGGTGGAAATTTGCGATCGGTTGAAATTAAGAAATTTGACATAGACTAAATCGATATATTGTGTACATAGTAAGAAATGAAATTGATAAAGAAATTTTACGGCAACTGATTTTATTAAACGACGGAAATATCAATTTGTTTTTGACAGAACTGGATAACAAAAATTATCTTGTTATACGTGGGCTGGAAAAATTGTCTTTCCAAAATTTTTGTATGGCAGTTAGTATGGAATATCCGGTAGATAAACAATTATACTATCTGGATATGTTTATTGAAGCTTCTATGGCAAAATACCAAATGGCAACAAATACCGGAAAGATGATTGCCATTGATTTTGCCGGTAACATTTATAAGTTTGTTCCGGAAGAAAAAGATTATACAGTTTCGGAACAGAATTGGATAAGGGGATTTATGGCTGCCTTAGCAAGGCGCAAAATGAAAACAGTGCATGCCTTTTGTGCCATAAACCTTGATATTGTAAATCAAAAAAAGAAAACAAAAGGTGGGGAATATAGTGTTTTATTTGCCAGCCTTTTTGCAAAGGCTTTTTGAAAAAGGAGAACCGCATGGACAAAACCTACTTGCAGTTGTGAATGAAATTAAAAAAGACAAAATGCCAGAACCAACTTACGACTATGCTTTATTGATTGACGGGCCTGTAATAGATATGTTTACTCCCTTAATGATGCATTCAGAAAAGGAATTTAATGAAATGTGTTTGCATGCACTTGAGTGCCATAAAAAATACTGGAATAACCAACAACCAAATACATTTGAAGGTTTAATTTCATTAAACATTACGGCTTTAACTGTAATGGCAAAAGACTATGATTTTAAAATTGAACATACATCCGATTATATTGTTCAATCATTAGTTGATAATTAAAAGCGTTGAAAAGATTTGATTGTTACTGCTGTAATTGAATGTTGTAGGCAAAAACAACTGTATCCATTAAAGCCAAAACAAGTCATTATTAAATTGCGGCAACACCAATAAAAAAATGTAAAAGCATTTAAGCAGGATATGGATAATCAAGATCAGGATAAATTAAATAATCTCATTGCAGGGCTTCAACAGCAGCTTGAGGAGTTGCAAAATACAGATAACAGCCAGTTTACAGCATTGGATAAATTATTGCAAAAGGCCGCTGGCGAAGAAAATGGTAAAAGTACTTCTGATAAAAATGCTGCTGAACTTTTGCAGTTTCTCAGCCAAAAAATAGATGATGCCGAAACCTTGCCTTTAAAGGAAAACATCATCAATAAAACCATCAAACATTTACAGGGCTATAAAGGAGATGATATGGCTGGAAAAATGGAATACATCATACGCAACATAATAACAGAAATGGATACGGAGGAAAAAGAACAGCAAACAAAAGC
The DNA here is from genome assembly GCA_043756605.1 of Chitinophagaceae bacterium. Classification (GTDB taxonomy): domain Bacteria; phylum Bacteroidota; class Bacteroidia; order Chitinophagales; family Chitinophagaceae; genus Ferruginibacter. The sequence goes on along the minus strand of JAYURR010000071.1, from coordinate 12,861 downwards.
TGAAAAAGAAAGAAATGAACGCATCAACAGCGTTGTTGAAAATTCAATTGCAGCAGCACTTAAAAGGCACGGGTTTTAAAATAATCAGTTATGATAAAATTTAATGCCGGTTTTAAAATGTGGGAGGAATACCTGACTTATCTGATACAAATAAGGCTGGATGAATATTTCAATACTTCTATGGCAACGCCGGTTGAAGCATTTGAAACCGGCATAGAGATAGACAATGCGCAACTTGAATACAATGATGCAATTTTATTGATGCTTTCGCTTATGCCATCGCTGATGCCCGGGTTTTATGATAAACTGATACAAAAATATTTACCTGCCGGCGGCGATTTTACTGATTTTGGCGGTGCAAGAAGTGGAAACCACAGAGGATTAATACCAACGGGAGAAACCATACAATTTGTTCTGGCAGGAAATGATATAAGTAAACGCCTGCTATTGCAAAATCTTTTTGCCGAAGATTATTTCTTTTTTAAAAAAAATATGCTTTGGCTTGAGCCGGTTAAAGAAGGCGAACCAAAAATGAGTGGCAAAGTAATCCTGTCGCAGGAGTGGATAGATAAAATATTGCTTGATAAGGAAACAGCTCCTCGTTTTGGTTTGGATTTTCCGGCAAAAAGAATTGTATCAGATATGCTTTGGGATGATGTGGTACTGCACCCGCAAACAAAAAAGCAGATAAACGATATCAGCATCTGGCTAAATTTTAATAATAAGATTGATGCTGATAAAAACCTGGGCCGTAAAATAAAACCTGGCTACCGGGTGCTGTTCTATGGGCCACCAGGCACCGGTAAAACAATGGTGGCGGCATTGCTGGGCAAGCAATTTAATATGGATGTTTATCGCATAGATTTATCGCAGGTAGTATCAAAATTTATTGGCGAAACAGAAAAAAACCTGGAAACAATTTTTAAAAAAGCCGAAACAAAAAACTGGATTTTATTTTTTGATGAAGCAGATGCACTCTTTGGTAAACGTACCAGCGTAAGCAGCGCCCACGATAAATATGCAAACCAGGAAGTAAGTTATTTATTGCAACGGGTTGAGGATTATCCGGGCCTGTTAATTTTAGCATCTAATTTTAAAAGCAATCTCGATGATGCTTTTGTACGGCGCTTTCATTCTTTAATACATTTCCCCATGCCGGTTGCAACAGAGCGTTTGGTGCTGTGGCAAAAATCAATGCCCGAAAACCTGGGAGCAGGCTCAACTGTAAATCTTGAGGAGCTGGCACAAAAATACGAGATGAGCGGAGCATCGGTTTTAAATGCCGTGCATTATGCAACCTTGCAGTGTTATGCCAAAAATGCTGATACCATCAATCAATCTGATTTAGTTGACGGGATAAGAAAAGAATTTTTTAAAGAAGAAAGATCATTAACCTAATACCAACAGCTCACTTCATTCAATTCCTTTCGTTTAATATCTGGCACCCAGCATGTTTCGGCTGCGTATCCAACTGGTATTAATAAAAATGGCTTTTCATTTGTGGGGCGCTTTAAAATCTTACATAAAAAATTCATGGGGCTTGGTGTATGTGTTAATGCCACAAGGCCTGCATTATGTATGGCTGCCAGCAAAAATCCACAGGCCAGTCCGCAACTTTCATTGGCGTAATAGGTGTTTGTTTTATTTCCTGCTGTGTCAAAATCATAACTCTTTTTAAAAACGATGATGAGGTATGGTGCAGTTTCTAAAAATTCTTTTTTCCAGTCAGTTTGCAAAGGCAGCAGGTCTTTTTTCCAGGCTTCGGGCATGCGGCCATTATAACTTTCAAATTCTTCCTGCTCAGCTTGTATGCGTATTTGTTTTTTTAATGCAGCATCGCTTACTACACAAAATGTCCAGGGTTGTTTATGGGCTCCGCTTGGTGCGGTAGATGCTGCTGCAATAATATTTTCTATCACAGCTTTAGCAACTGGTTTGTCCGAAAAATCCCTGCAGGTTCGCCGTTCATCTATCCATTGTTTAAAAGATAATGAGCGTTCAAGCATTTCATCTGCATTGTAGGTGGCCCTTTTGTATTGCACAAACGGGTAACCGTTTATAAGTTTTATGTTTTTCATAAAGCTATTTTACCGAAATTTACCGGTATAAATTTTATTCAATGAAGAAATCAATTGTTTTATTTTTTGCAGTAGTCTCATTAAGTTCAATTGTGTTTGCACAATCGGTATCCTCAGGCACAGCACCTTACTGGCAGCAGGCTGCCAAATATAATATGGTTATCGATATGGATGTTGCTACAAACCGTTTTACCGGAAAGCAAAAACTGGAATACAGCAACAATTCGCCCATCGCACTAAATAAAGTGTTTTATCATTTATATTTTAATGCCTTTCAGCCAAACAGTAGTATGGATGCAAGAAGCCGGGAGTTGGGAAAAGTTTTAGTAAACAACCGTCCCGATTGGGATGGAAGGGTTAAAGACCGTATTGAAAATTTAAAACCAGATGAAATAGGGTATCAAAAAATACTTTCATTAAAAATGAATGGCATAGCTCAGCCCTTTAAATATCACGAAACTATACTGGAAGTTAATTTAACCAAATCCATCGCTCCAAAAACCAAAGTTATTTTTGAAATGGAATTTGAAGCACAGGTGCCTTTGCAGATACGCCGCAGTGGGCGGGATAACCCAACAACGGGTGTACGTTATAGCATGAGCCAATGGTACCCAAAAATGTGTGAGTATGATAACGAAGGCTGGCACCCCACACCATATGTGGCCCGAGAGTTTTATGGAGTGTGGGGCGATTTTGATGTTACCATTAACATCGAAAAATCGTACAAACTTGGCGGAACGGGTGTTTTAATGAATGCCAATGAAATTGGGTGGGGCTACGATGCACCTGGCACCGAATTAAAACCAACCAACAAAACAAAACGTACCTGGCGTTTTGTTGGGCAAAATATTCATGATTTTGTTTGGTGTGCCGATCCCGATTACAAACACCTGGTTTATAAAATGCCCAATGGCGGCCCGGTGTTGCATTCAATTTATAATTACAAAGCAAACGATACAAAAAATGATTCGGCCTGGGCCACAGTGCTTACAGCCGCTGCCAGCGCATTGCCTTTTATAGAAAAAAACTTTGGTAAATATCCTTACCCGCAGTATTCATTTATACAAGGTGGCGATGGTGGCATGGAATACCCAATGGCTACCTTGCTGGTTGGCCCGGGATTGGGAACCGTTTTTCATGAGTGGATGCATAGTTGGTACCAGATGATGCTGGGTACCAATGAAGCCATGTACGCATGGATGGATGAAGGGTTTACCAGTTATGCCGAAGATCTGATCACAAAATTTTATGATAAAAAATCGGCCTTGCAGGGTTATAAAGAAGCATTGCAAAACAATCCTAATAATAAAAATTTAAAAGAGATAGTAGAGAATACTCCCGAAGATCACAGCGGAGCATACTTTAGTTATTTTAATTTGGCAAAAAGTGGTTTTGAAGAACCGATGACAACACATGCCGATCATTACAATTCCAATTACGGATACAGCACTGCCGCTTATTCAAAAGGCGAAGTGTTTATGGAGCAGCTTGGTTATATTGTTGGTGCTGCAGTAAGAGATAAAATTTTATTGGAGTATTACAACCGCTGGCGTTTTAAGCATCCCAATGCAAATGATTTTATAAGGGTTGCCGAAGATGTAAGCGGCATTCAGTTAGATTGGTATAAAGAGTACTGGGTTAATACAACCAAAACCATTGATTATAAAATTGACAGTTTGTGGGAAGAGAACGGCATATCAAAAATACGCCTGAAAAGAAATGGCAATATACCCATGCCTGTTGATTTACAATTAACTTACAAAGATGGCAGTACAGAGATGTTTAACATTCCTTTAAATTTAATGTTTGGCTATAAACCAAATGAAGTGCCTGCACAAAAACGTGAAGTGATGGAGGAGTGGCGATGGACACACCCTACTTATATTGTTGAAATGAAACGCCGCCTTACAGATATTAAAATAGCAGAGATAGACCCATCAAAAAGAATGGCAGATGTAGATAGAAAAAATAATAAACTGGAGTTAAACTGGTAACATGGTCTTACAGCCTGCTCCGATATTTCGGAGTCCTCGTCTGCCTATGTTACCAGGCATACAGCCACATCTGACCATTTCAATGAATCGCATTCAAAATCTTAAAAATGGAAGTAATTATCCGCCGGATAAATATTAATGATGTTGCAGCTTTATCAGCAATTGCCCGTAAAACTTTTTACGATACATTTACCGGAACCTGCACTGAAGAAGACATGCAGGGTTTTTTGGATGAAAATTATAGTGAGCAACAGTTGAGTAAAGAATTACTGGATGAAGATACTTTTTGTTTTTTTGCCGAAGTTGATGCACTACCCGTTGCCTACCTCCAATTTAAAGAAGAGTATAAAAATTTTGCTGAAATAAAAAAATGGAAAGCATTGGAATTGAAAAGAATTTATGTGCTGAATGAATTTCAGGGAAAAGGCATTGCTCAAATGCTGATGGATTTTTTTCTGAATTTTGCTGTAGAAAATAAATACGAAGTTGCATGGCTGGGTGTATGGGAGCACAATGTACGTGCCCAAAAATTTTACCAAAAATATGGATTTGCAGATTCTGGGTACACACACGATTTTCCGATAGGCAGTACGCCGCAAACAGATAAGTGGTTATGGAAGTTTCTATAACAACAAACCCCGTCGTCTGGCCTTAGGCCGGACGGGGTTTGTGTTGGTTGTTTGTACTTGAGATTATTTTCCTTATCGTCCAAAATATTTATTAACAGCCTCAACACGGTTGGTAACATGCAGCTTCTCGTAAATATTATATACATGCTTGCGTACAGTATCCGTTGTTATAAATAATTTTTCAGAAATTTCTTTGTATAAAAGTCCGGTTGAAAGCATTTCCAGTATAGCATTTTCTTTTTTTGTAAGTACATCTAATGAGTGGCTGCTACCTAAAGAAGTTGTAATGTTAGTATTTTGAAATGCCGCAACAACTTTACTTGCTATCTGGCTGCTCATGGGTGCACCGCCTTGTATAAGTTCTGTAATGCCTTCCAGTAATTTAGCGGGTTGCGTCTTTTTTAAAATATAGCCACTGGCGCCGGCACGAAGTGCTTCAAATATTTTTTCATCATCTTCATAAATGGTACACATCATAAATAATATTTCCGGATGCAGGTTTTTTAATTCCCTTACCACTTCAATACCATTCATGCCATCGCCCAGGCCAATATCCATTAAAACAACTTTGGGGTTTAAGCCTGGTAATTTTTCCAGCGCTTCTTCGCCGGTTGTGCATGAGCCTGCAAGTATAAAATCATCCGAAGCTTCTATAATTTGCTCCAATGCCTGGCGTATATCATTATTATCTTCAACTATTGCAACTGAGTTGTTCATCATTTTACAAAAATGCGATTATTAATTCATTTTAAAAATACCTCAAAGTGGTAGTATGTATTACCTGATGGGGATGTAGATCAGGTATTTTTCGTTAAAAAATTGCTGCGTAAATATTTTATCAATTTCCCAAACCATTGGTTTGCAACCGCTTTCAAAAATTTCCTGGGTTAAATCGCCGCCTTTCAGGCAAATAAGCCCGTTGGGCACACCTGCAAGCGCAATTTTATTTTTTTGAATGAGCGGTTTGCTCCAATGCCATAAATCTTTTAAGGGAGCCACAGCACGGGAAATAACCACATCAAATTTTCTGTTCTTAATTTCTTCGGCACGGCTGTGTTGTATAGTAAGATTTTGCAATCCGATTGCCGTTGAAATTTCAGCAACCACTTTTAATTTTTTATTAATGCTGTCAACCAAATGAAAATTTGTATTGGGAAACATGATTGCCAGCGGTATGCCCGGAAAGCCACCACCGCACCCCAAATCCATCACCTGCATATCTTTAGTAAATTCAAACTTAGCAGCAATGGCAAGTGAGTGCAAAACATGATGTTCGTAAAAATTATCCATATCCTTGCGGGAGATAACATTTATTTTCGAGTTCCAGTCTGCATACAAATCCTTCAGCGCAGCAAACTGTGCTATCTGCTTTTCAGAAAAATCACTAAAATATTTTTGTATCAATTCCATATAAAATCAAAAGTAAAAACAAAACATAATCCTCATTTCATCTCCTTCATGTCTTCCCCTTGGGGGATCGAGGGGGCTACTTCCACGCCTTGCCAGGCCTCTTAAATACCGCCGCTGCAAATATCAGGTAATAAAAAAACATCCAGATATCAATAATAAAAAACCAGGGATACATGGCCTGTTCATTCAGCTTTTTCATACAAGGATATAAAATAATGCCCTGTATTAAAAAACGAATACCAAATACAATTAAAGCCAGTTGCCAGTTGTAAAAGATTAAAGATGCCGCCAGTAAAGGATAAAAAAGCATGTGCGAAAATGTATATAGCCCCAGCAAAAGTTTATGCACCGGTTTATAAAATTTACCCGTGCTGTAATGGCGGTTTTTTTGCTTTATCCAGCCGCCCCAGGTTTTGGGAGGTTCACTTAAAGTAAAAGCATCTTTATCAATATTTATTTTTGTATTTTTTTTTGTGGCGGCCATGTTTATAAACAGATCATCATCGCCGCTGGCAATATTGTTATGTGCCGAAAAACCTTTATGCCGGAAAAAAATTGTTTTTTTATAGCTGAGGTTGCGGCCCACGCCCATATAAGGTTTGCCTGCAAGTGCATAAGATAAATATTGCAGGGCTGTGTGAAAAGTTTCCCAACGCACAATCTTATTCAGCAGCCCTTCTTTTTTATGATAAGCACCATAGCCCAAAACAATTTCTGTATCGGCATCAAAATTTTGCTGCATTTTATCTATCCAAAATTCGCTTGCCGGCACGCAGTCAGCATCGGTAAGCAAAACAATTTCGTGTTTGGCAGTTTTTATGCCAATGCTTAATGGAAATTTTTTACCGGGTATCAGTTTGGCTTCCTGCTTTAATTCCACCACCTGTAATTGGCGGTAGGTTTTCTGGTATTCTTCCAGCAGGTATTTTGTATCATCAAACGAGTTATCATCTACCACAATCACCTCATGTGTTGTTTTGTATTGCTGAACTAATGCTCCCGGCAGATTTTTTGCTAAATTTGCGGCTTCGTCACGGGCACAGATGATCACAGAAACGGGATGAGTTTGCGAAACAGCTCTGGGTTTTGGTTTGTAAACTGCCAGTCTTACAAAAAAGAACAGGTAATAAAAAAGCTGTACTAAGGTTACCAGGCAAAAGCTGTAAAAAAGCAGTTGCCCCATTTGGGTAAAATTCATGCCGCAAAAATAAGGAATGAAAATAAGTTATATCAACTGGAATAAAGAAAGTACAAACATAGAACTAACAACAGTAAAAAACAATTAACCACAAACCAAATAACTACAAACCATAAACCATTTAATGCCAGCACTAGAATTTGATTTACAACATACCGATGCCTTATCCAAAGCAAGGGCTGGAAAAATAACCACCGACCATGGCCAAATTTTAACGCCCATTTTTATGCCAGTTGGTACGGTTGGCAGCGTAAAAGCAGTTACACAACAACAGTTACATACAGAGGTAAAAGCACAAATAATTTTAGGCAACACGTACCATTTATACCTGCGGCCCGGTTTGGAAATATTAGAAGCTGCAGGCGGTCTGCATAAATTTAATGGCTGGCATAAACCGATACTTACCGATAGCGGCGGCTACCAGGTTTTTTCTTTAGCCAACAGCCGTAAACTTACAGAAGAGGGCGCTTTGTTCCAAAGCCATATTGATGGCAGCAAACATTTATTTACGCCCGAAAAAGTAATGGACATACAAAGAATTATTGGCGGCGATATTATTATGGCTTTTGATGAATGTCCGCCGTACCCGAGCGATTACAATTATGCTAAAAACAGTATGGAGCTTACACACCGCTGGTTAGACAGATGTTTTCAGCGCTTTGATTCAACGCCGGATAAATACGGCTACACACAAAATTTATTTCCCATTGTGCAGGGCAGTACCTACAAAGATCTGCGGACTGCATCTGCCGAATTTATAGCATCTAAAAATGCAACCGGTAATGCTATTGGTGGCCTTAGCGTTGGCGAACCCATGGAGATGATGTATGAGTTTACCGAACTGTGCTGCGATATTTTGCCGGTACAAAAACCACGTTACTTAATGGGTGTTGGTACGCCCTGGAATATTTTAGAAAGCATTGCTTTGGGTATAGATATGTTTGATTGCGTAATGCCAACCCGCAACGGCCGCAATGCCATGTTGTTTACCAGCAATGGTGTAATTAATATTGATAACAAGAAATGGGAAAATGATTTTTCGGTAATTGATGATGGCATTGATTGCCCTATGAGCAATTACTACAGCAAATCTTATTTGCGCCACCTGATGAAAGCAAAAGAATTTTTAGGACTTACCATTGCCAGTGTACACAACCTGGCGTTTTATTTATGGCTGGTTGGTGAGGCACGTAAACATATACTGGCCGGCGATTTTATAAGCTGGAAAGATGAAATGGTTGTTAAACTGCAGCAACGTTTATAAAAGGGTTGTCAACCTCCTGAGCCTGTCGAAGAATTAAGGTTGACAACCCTGTAGCCATTTACAACCCATTAACAAAAAAACATACCTGCGGCACAATAATTGAAAAATGAATAGTTGTATTTTTTATAATTATCTTTAAAACCTTAAACCCAGTTTGTAATGATGCAGAAAATACTTAGCAGCCTCATTGTTTTATTAATGCCTTTTATTGTTTTTTGCCAGAATGGTACTGTTCAAAATGCCAATATACCCAAGGATGCGCCGGTAAACGTAAGGCTTACCGATTTTAAAAACAATATACTCAACAACGAAATTGTAATTTTTAAAAGCAAGCTGAATGGCAGGGAATACCAGGGATTGACTGATTCTTTGGGTAAATTCTCTTTCCGTCTGCCGGTAGGTGATAAATATGAAATTTACATTCTCGGGTTCAACGATTCTACGCTTAACGATAATATTTTAACCATTCCTCCTACACAAGGCAACGCGTATTATAAAAACCCTTTTGTGGTGGATATACAACATCTGCCTGCCAAAAGCTTTATTCTGGAGGATTGTAATTTTGAAACCGGTAAAGCCGATCTAAAGGAAGAATCGTATAAAGTAATTGACGAACTGGTGGCTTACCTTAACCGTAAAGATGATGAGCGTATTGAACTTGGGGGCCATACCGATAATGTGGGCAAGCCTGCAAAAAATCTTATTTTATCGGCAGCACGTGCCAACACTGTAAGGGCTTACTTATTAATGAAAGGTATTGACCCCACAAGGGTTACCGCCAAAGGTTATGGTTTAAGTAAACCCATTGCAAGCAATAAAACGGCTGCAGGCAGGGCGCAGAACAGGAGGACGGAGGTAACGATTTTGTAAAAGGAATTTAAAGAATAATAGAAATCCCGTTTGGCTTTGAGCTGAGCGGGATTTTTTTATTGTAAATGTTTTAAGCCTGAAAGGCTGGTAGTATTATAGAAAATGTAGTAATGTAAGACGTAATCAAAATCCGAAGGGATGATATAAAATGAGCCTTTAATTATTTTGAATTTCAATTTTTAGATCAGTGGCTCTTTCTCCTTCATCAATTTTATAAAGGATATTATCTTTAAAATAAAAAAATCTTGTAGCATATCGATATCCTCCCTCTTGGCCAAATTTTGCTCTTTGGACTTCTATCTTATAACAACAATAATTTTCAAGCATTTGAACAAGAATTTCATTTTTTACAGTTTTCTTAAATTCGGCAATTGTCATTCCAGGGTATACTTTATCAAGTGTTTTATTCATTTTAGAATTAACACCGCCACACCCGAATAATAAACTTGAAATAATTATTAATTGCAATATTGTTTTCATAACAATTTTTTTAAGAGTTGGTAAAATTAGATACATTAAAGTTAGAAGAATAAATATTAATGTTCAAAACCAATTACCTCTTTGCCAATGTGTATTTAAGAAAAACTGGCTATATTTTTTTTTAAAAGTCTCTAAATTTCGCAAAGTATTTCATTCAAATCAATGAGTTCTTTAATTGAATATTTTACACCATTATCACCGTCAACCTGTAAATCTAAGCAATGTTCTATTGGAGTGGAGAAGGAATATGGCTGTAACCCTTCTATTACATCAGAACCTGTCGAATTAATCGCAAATACCTTGCCTTCAGAATTTACTACTGGTCCGCCACTAGAACCACCAAGGATATGCATTGATGTTTGATAGCAAGAATTTTTTAGAAGATGCGTTCCTTGTGGATGAAAATCTTCTACTTGTCCAAAATGCCAGATTAATTCAGTGTTAATCGATATTTTATCTTCTTGAGTAAGAATTGTTGTTTTTGGATATCCCAAACTAGCAATTTTTTCGCCAATTGCAGGTTTCTTAGTTGTCATTGGCAAAACAGGGTTCCGAAACTTTTTGGCGGTTTCACGTGGTATAGAATTATTTGGAATAAGCACAGTCAAGTCTGATGAATTCCAATAGGACCTAAACATGGGGCGTCTAATCCAATTATTCTGATCCAGAAATTGAATTATAAAAAGAGTATTATAGCTTTTGGCTTTTTTATCAAATAGACAATGTTTAGCAGTTAACATTAAGCCTCCTCTAGTAATAAAAAATCCAGTACCCAAAAAAATTATTCTGTTATTATTATCGAGAGTAAATATTGGTGCTATACCTTTCTTGCCCGTGGTCGGATTACCAGCTCCATCAAGAAATTGAGATTTGAAATTTGTATTTTCAGGCTCCAACATTTTTCTTATACTTTTTCATTACCTCATCATGCAGTGTAAGTTTACCAGCCTTCATTTCAGCTATTACTTTATCAATAGCTTTCTGTTGTTCTTCGCCAATTTTATCCCACCAATCAAGCTGGCTTTTCGTATCTGTTTTCGTATTTATTACCTTCATTATTTATTATTTACAAACTGTAAGGATCAATACAGGTAAGGTTCTCAATATTTTTAAAATCAGCAGTATTGCGGGTAATTAATGTAAGATTATAAACTAAAGCTGTCGCAGCAATAACTGCATCACCAAGCTTTATTTTTTTAGTTCTTCGTAGTTCAATGGTTTTTTGTGTGATGGCTTCATCTAACGATAAAATTTTTGCATTAGCAATAAAATCTTCCAGTAATTGTATTTTAGCAGGCACATCATTGTAGCCAAGCACTTCAATCTTTACAATAACAGAAATATTGAAATCAGTATTGAAAATATTTTCCACAAAAGCAATTGCTTTGTCATCAAGCTTGTTAGCTGAATAATCAATAATAACATTGGTGTCAATTAAGAATTCCTGTCCCATTCGTTTCTGGCTTGTTTAATGTGCTCATTAAATTTTTCTCCCTCTTCTTTGGTAAGTATGCCTTTGTATTTAGCTGCATTATTTTTTTGCCCATCACGCGGTTCGCTATTTGATGCTTCCATATCTTCCACAGCATCAATTTTTATCAGGTCGTCAATTAAAGCGGCAGCGTATTCCTTTTTTATTTTTATGTGATATACTTCGTTCATAGCGTAAAATTTAAAAGCTTTTATACTACGAATTTACTTTTTTTCTTTGAAAGTAAAAATCCTCCTATCATTGATTGAAGTATGAAAGTTTTTTGGAGGCCACAATCTGCGTCCTCCAATTTTTAGAACTCGCCATAAGGCGAATTCCTACGCTGCGATAAAAGATCCCCAATGGTATGCCGATGAAAGGATTGATTCTTCTTTTCTTTTACTAAAAGAAAAGAAGAACAGAACAAGTTCGCAACGATGATGACCATTGATTTATGGCTGGTATAAAAAACCGCCTCGTTAATTTACGAGACGGTTTAAATTTATGAAGCTTTTAATTACTTACTCTGCTTTTGGCACTTCTTCAGTGCTTGTGCTTGTAGCGCCTGCATCTGCTGCATCGTTATCAAACTTTGCCTTTAAGTCGGCCAGTGCACCAATATCGCCCAGGGTTGATTTTTCAACCTTGCTTTGTAAATTCTTTACGGCTTTTTTGGTTACTTCAAACTCGGCTTTCTTTTCTTTAATAACCGCTTGTTTTTCTTCTTCAATCACCTGCTCCCAAAGGCGGGCATGGCTTAAAACAATACGCTTATCGTTGCGGTCAAATTCAATAACCATAAATTTGGCTATCTCATCAACACCAACTGTTTTACCATCTTCTTTGGCTAAGTGACGGGCAGGAGCAAATCCTTCCAGTCCGTAAGGCAATTGAACAATAGCACCTTTATCATCTTTCTTCACAACAGTTCCTTCGTGCTCGCTGCCTACCGGAAAAGTTGATTCCAAAGAGTTCCAAGGATCTTCTTCAATCTGCTTATGTCCTAACTGAAGTTTACGTCCTTCCTTATCAATATTCATGATGATAACTTCAATTTCGCTACCAACTTTTGTATATTCATTCGGGTTGTTGAAACGCTTTAGCCAGCTAAGATCGCTGATGTGTATCATACCACCGATACCGGTTGTTAACTCAACAAACACGCCGTAAGGAGTGATGTTTTTAACAGTACCCATATGCTTGCTTCCTTCTGGAAAAGAAACTTCAATATTGCTCCATGGATCTTCGGTCATCTGCTTGATAGAAAGACTCATCTTACGTGTTTCTTTATCAAGGGTAACAACTTTAGCTTCGTACTCGTCGTTTAATTTAAAGAATTCTTTAGCGTTGATTGGTGTGTTAGCCCAGGTAATTTCACTTACGTGTACCAAACCTTCAACACCCGGCATAATTTCTAAGAATGCACCGTAGTCTTCAATATTTACTACTTTACCTTTTACAATTTCA
>JAYURR010000070.1:0-16937 GCA_043756605.1 Chitinophagaceae bacterium | reverse complement strand
AAAACATGGCACACAAAAAAGGTGAAGGCTCGGTAAAAAACGGTCGTGATTCACACAGCAAAAGATTAGGTGTAAAAATTTACGGTGGTCAACCTGCACTTTCCGGAAATATAATTATCCGTCAACGCGGAACAACTTATCATCCCGGTAAAAATGTTGGAGTTGGAAGAGACTTTACCATTTTTGCATTGACTGATGGATTGGTTGAATTCAGAAAAACACGTGGCGATAAAACTATTGTTTCTGTTGCCGCTGTTGAGGCAGGTGCTTAATTTTTTTAATATTTTTTTTGGTAGTTTAAAAAATGTATTTATTTTTAAGTATTATTTACTAACCAATTAAATTTTAAAAAAATGGCAACAAAGAAAAAAGCTGCAAAAAAAGCTGCTCCTAAAAAAGCTGCTCCTAAAAAAGCTGCTCCTAAAAAAGCTGCTGCTAAGAAAGCTGCTCCTAAAAAAGCTGCTAAAAAAGCTGCTCCTAAAAAAGCTGCTAAGAAAGCTGCTCCTAAGAAGAAGTAATTCTACGCTTTTAAAAAGCAGAATATCTTTAAAGTCCCGATTTATAATCGGGACTTTTTTATTAAACCCTTTATCAGCGCCATTTTCAGTAGACTGTGTATTTTCAACTGCTTTCATTATTTTTTCTTTGCAGAGAAGAAAATTCTACTGCAATTCTCTCTGTAATTTTTTAAAAATAATGCTGTTCTGAAGTAAAATATTTTCTGATTTTATTTAAGATAATTTTTCGCTCATCTTAAAATATTTTACAGCAATTTTTATTTTTTTCTTACCAAGAATATTTTTCCGGCAGGCTGTTTTTTATTCTTCTTACTTTTACTTTAACAATTTTAAAAAATGGATAATTATCAGATTGCCGACAATTTCAGCCTTTTAAGCAAGTTAACCGACATACATGCAGAAAATAATTTTAAGGCAAAATCGTATGCAATTGCCGCATTTAATATTGAAAAATTACCGCAACAATTAAGTGAAATTCCCAAAGAAAAAATTGCTTTTATAAAAGGCATCGGTGAATCATCTGCAAAAAAAATAATTGAACTTTTAGAAACAGGATCATTAAAAGTATTGCATGAGTTGATTGAAAAAACACCCATTGGTGTAATAGAAATGCTGAACATCAAAGGCATCGGACCAAAAAAAATTTCTACCATATGGAAAGAGATGGAAATAGAAAGTATTGGCGAACTTTTATACGCCTGTAAAGAAAACCGCTTAAAACTTTACAAAGGTTTTGGAGAAAAAACACAGCAGAATGTAATTGATACTATCGAATTTTATTTAAGCAACCAGGGCAGCAATTTATATCCGCAAGTTGAAGCGGTTGAACCACAAATAACTGCTTACTTACAAAAGCTTTTTGGTACAGAAAATGTTTACCTAACCGGCGGTTTTAAAAGGCAGGTAGAAATTGTTGATGAACTTGAATATGTTGTTAAATGCTCTGTTGAAAACATAAAACCAAAATTTGAAACAGCAAACCCACCGAAATTACTGGAAGAAAATGCCGACAGTTTACTTTATAAACTGCTGAACGGACTTAAACTGAGATTATACTCCGCTACCGAAAACTTTGAAAAAAAATGCTTTTTTACGGCTGGTAGTGACGAATTTATCAATGCTTTTGTATTTAATTATCCTGATATTGACTTTGCGGATGCCTCTACATCCGATGATACAGCTGTTTTTAAAGCTGCCGGCATCAATTATATACCTTTTAGCCTGAGAGAAACGCCAGAAATTATTGACCGGGCAAAAGCATCTGCCCTGCCAACTTTAATACAGCCCGGAGATATAAAAGGCATTATACACTGCCACAGTAACTGGAGCGATGGCAGTAATACGCTGGAAGATATGGCCAACGGTGCCAAAGAACAGGCTTTTGAATATTTAGTAATAAGCGACCATAGCAAAAGTGCTTTTTATGCACAGGGTTTAAGTGAAGAAAGAATTCGTGCCCAGCATGAGCAGGTAGATGCATTGAACAGTAAACTAAAAGACTTTAAGATTTTCAAAAGTATTGAGAGCGATATTTTGTATGATGGCAGTCTGGATTACTCCAATTCTGTGCTTGCAACTTTTGATCTGGTGATTGCATCGGTACACAGTATTTTAAAAATGGTAGAAGAAAAAGCCATGCAGCGCCTGATTACCGCAATTGAAAACCCTTACACCAGCATACTCGGCCACATGACAGGCCGATTATTACTAAGCCGTAAGGGCTACCCCATTGATCATAAAAAAATTATTGATGCCTGCGCTGCCAATAATGTAGTGATAGAATTGAATGCCCACCCCAGCCGATTAGATATTGACTGGCGGCATATTGATTATGCGCTGCAAAAAAATGTGCTCATCTCTATTAACCCCGATGCACACAGTATTGATGGATTTAAAGATACCCGCTATGGTGTGCTGGCTGCACAAAAAGCCATGGTTACCAAAGAGCAGAATTTAAGCAGCATGGGATTGGTGGAGTTTGAAAATTACATTCAGAAATAAAGCCTCTAATTTTTTCAAACTAAAATTATGATTCCAAATCTTCCAGCGTATGTAAATGTAATTTTTGTAGTTACAACCTTTTTAAGCATTTTTATTTTTTATAAAGCCAGCCACAAGTGTAACCTTGCACTGGTAATACTTTTGGTATGGATAATTTTACAAGCCGTTTTAGGGTTTTCAGGTTTTTACACAAATACCAATACTTTTCCGCCAAGGTTTGGTTTGTTAGCATTACCGGCCATTTTATTAATTATTGGTTTATTTGTTACAAAAAAAAGAAGGGTTTATATTGATACCCTTGATACTAAAACATTAACACTTTTGCATATTGTGCGATTACCTGTAGAGCTATGCCTGTATTGGCTTTTTCTACATAAAAGTGTACCTCAACTAATGACTTTTGAAGGAATAAATTTTGATATTATTGCGGGGCTTACCGCTCCTTTAATTTATTACTTTGGATATGTAAAGAAAAGTATGGGCAAAAAGGTATTGTTACTCTGGAATTTTATTTGCCTTGCTTTGCTGCTGAACATAGTTATCAATGCAGTTTTATCTGCTCCTTCAACTTTTCAGCAATTTGCATTTGAGCAACCCAATACTGCTATTTTTTACTTTCCGTTTGTTTGGTTACCAGGTTGTGTGGTTCCGTTGGTTTTACTGGCGCATTTGGTTTGTATAAGAAAATTATTAACCTCAAAAATTAATTGATGCCCAATTAGCAACTCCACAAAAAAGCAGTTGCCAATTCTACTTCAGTTTAAAAATATATTTCTTTTTTTTCGCCTGATATTATTCAATGCTTATTAATTTATTCCGGCAATTTTTGCAAGGCTGGCAATACTCGGCAGTAAACAATATGATGTGCCTCTTGTGCTTAACCACTGAGGTAATGCAGGAATGGTAATACTGCCCGATGGTAACCCTTCTACTGGTATGGTAAAGCTGTTAACCACACCCGGAAACGAATTTTGGTAATTTATCAGTTCCCTGTTGGCTAATAAAGCATCCTGCGGTGGATTGTTGATGCTGAAAACCGGCGAGCTGCTGAAATTGTTATAATTCATCCAGCCATACAAAAACTCAAACTGGCCGGCAAGGCTGCCACAGAGAAACAAACCAATAAGTCCCCTGTCAATTCCATCATCTTCGGTACGCTGTAGCGTTGGGCCATAAGGCATACCCCTGCGTATAATACGTGGCGGGCCGCTTGTACCTTCTGAGGCAGTAAGGTTTTGGTTTCGGGGATTTGCTACACGGGTATGCGCCGAAAACGGACAACGCCCTGCACTTAAAACATCATTCTTTGGATCGGTTGATTGTAACGCCGGGTTATCCATTTCAACATAACCAAATGCTTCGGTAGCAGCAGCAGTATTAATAAATTTACCAGGCTTATCGGGCTTCAACATTAATGGTGATCCGTTTCTCCAGCGGCCACATAATTTTGCTGCAAACCACTCCTGCAGTTCTGCATCGTTAAGGCCCAAAAAGGAAAGTGTTTCGGCCCAGGTGGTTGCCTGTTCTTTTAAAAATTGATTAAAGCAAGCTACATCCTGATAAATAATTCTAAAGGCATTGTAGCAACCGTCTTTAGCAAATGTACCATCAGAGGTTGCATCAAAAGGACCTGGCTGACTGATGGAGCTATTGGAATAACCAATTAAAAAATTGCTGTAATCTTCTGCCTTAACAATACCCGACTGGCCAGGAACACTTAATGCCGGTTCTGATATGCCATCGGTATAACCAAAATGAATTTTAGCAGCATCATCCTCTACAATAGTTTGATAAAGCCGCCCACCGGCATTTGTAGGGGCAAGGGGTAAAATCTCCTGAAGTCCGTTGCTGGTAGCCGATGCCAACACTACATTAACCAATGTATCAAGGTGAGCAGGTGTAAGGCCATATACATGAACAATGCAGTGGAGGCTCGCATTTACTGTATCGCCCTGGCCGTTCCACCATAGTGATGGAACACTTTTTGGATCATACACATCGGTAAGTGATGCCTGTGAACCGGCCGACCATGGGCCTTGCGTAAAAGCATCAGGAAAATTGGCAAGTTCTCCCCCAGCTACAATACCTAATTGCTTTACACCATTAAATGTAAGCCCGATATTGAGCATGGATGCCGGCTTTTGCTTTCCCCAATCTGCTGCTGATTGTACCTTAGGATACAGATTGTTAAAAAAAGTTTTGGTATCAGCTATTTTACTACCCACCAAAAAACTAAAAAGTAAATGGCAGGAACAGGGATGTGTGTAACCACGTAAAATTAGCCCCTGTATATTCGACTTATCAGGCATTGAAAAAGTAGCACTCATAATTTACATGGTTAATGCACCGGCTGCTGTAAAACAGCCGGTACGGGTTTAAAACATTTTTATACAAAATGAGTAAAAAGAGTTTATGAGCTTTTATTGCCTACAATCTGCTTTACTGTTTGCGGATACGCCTGGTAATAGTTTGTCCACACAGGCGGAACGCTGGTAGGTGCCGGTGTAAGATTGCTGGCGTTCACAAAATTTTCAAAGTCAGTTAGCGTGGTAATAGGCGATACCGGGTTATAAGCCAACGCTGCAATACCCTGCACTGCTGCTTTAATGCCACTGGTTGGGTCGTTCCAGAATGTAGCCAGGTAAGGGTTCATAGCCAGGTCAAAATCTGTCATTAATAAAACAGCCAGGTATCCTGTGGCCGTTCCACCGGGTGTGATAGATGGATTTGGTACCAGCGTAAGTGTGGCATAATGTACTATCTGAATGGTATCCAGATTTTTTTGTACTCCCTGTGTAAAAGTTGCAACGGTGCTTTCTGCAAGTTGCTGGGTTTGTGCATCTTGTTTAATCTGCACATACATGGTTAGTGGACTTGCCATAATTTTTTGGTTTTATTTTTTTAATACCTACTCTGTTAAAGGTTTTCGGCTACGCCTTATTCTGTTTGTAATACCCTTTGTGTGGGGCTTAACAAAAGTTTAATATTCATTACGGTACAAGCAATGTGTAAAGCTGCTGTGGATTGTGTTGTTGTTATGCAAAAGGAAATTTTAAAACCAAAAGGGAATAACAACGAAACAAAAATATATTAGCTGAGCAATGGTTTTACAGGCGATTAAACCTGTTTTAATTTACAGGTTTTTGTATCTGCTTTAATTACATATTCATTTGCCTCATACAATATTAGTGTTGCCTGTTTAGTTCCTTTTGCAGAAAAGCAGCATCCGGTTACTATTTTGCATTAGTAACCGGATAAATAATTATGGGTTTTGTTAAACCTTTTTTGTAAAAAACCTGAGATACGACATGCAGCAAAAGCCATGGGCGATTATGAGCAGCATTTGAGTAGTATTAACTTGGTGGAGTTAAAAACAATTTTTAAAAGAGAAAGAAACAAGTTCAAATCAATTAACTACCGGCAACTCCACAAAAAAAGTGGTTCCAACTCCTGCTACAGTTTCAAACCATATTTTTCCTTTGGCCTGCTCTACAATACCCTTGCTCATGGCCAGCCCCAGGCCGGTGCCTGATGTTTTGGTAGTAAAGTTTGGTGTAAATATTTTTGATTGTACAGCTTCGCCGATACCGTTGCCATTATCTTGTACGGTAATTAAAATTTTGTTACTGGTTTGCTTTTCATCAATATTAATCAGCACATTTCTATCGGGCGGTATGGCCTGCATAGCATTTAAAATAAGGTTGGTGAAAAGGCGGTTTATATGAGTACGGTCGGCATTTACCATTACCGGTTTTTGCTGCAGGTTTAAATTGATGGTGGTATTATCGTTAACCGAGTGCAGTTGTGTTACCATTTTAATCACTTCGTTTAAATCAAAAATTTCAGTTTTAGGGTTGCCTATGTTTGCAAATTGGCCAAACTCACCGGCAATATGATTGAGGTGTTCTATCTGCTCAACCAGCGTTTTGGCAACACTATCTGTAAGTTCCTCTACGTTGGGCGATTTTGCTGCAATGGATTTTTGCAAGTATTGTAAACTCAGCTTCATGGGTGTAAGCGGATTTTTTATTTCATGCGCCACCTGCCGGGCCATTTCACGCCATGCATCTTCCCGTTCGCTTTTAGCAAGTGCTGCAGCACTTTCATCCAGTTTGCCTACCATTTTGTTGTATTCTTTTACCAGGTCGCCAATCTCATCGTTGCGTTTCCACTCAATGGCTTCGTTGTGTTTACCCAGGTTTATTGCTTTCATTTTTTCGCTGATGAAAGAAAAAGAACGGGTGATGCGGTTGGTGATAAACAGGGCAATAATACCGGCAATTAAAAATATAAATGCATTCAGGTTAATTATGGTTACCAGAAAGTTGGCAATCTCTTCCTGCAGCTTGCTCTGGCTGGTAAAATACGGAATATTGAGATAAGCATACTCCCTACCGGTAGCATCAATTACAGGTACATAATTGCTTATAAAATTCAATTTCCCAATCTGCTCATCTTTAAAAAACTGTACTTCTTTTTTCTGATTAAGATGATAGTAAGCCACCGGATCTATTTTGTTGCTAATAACACCCATGGTGTAAGGTAATGGTATTGATGAAACAAGCAGATTGCCATCCAGATTGTACAAGTTAACGTCAACCGAATGTATTTCTGAAATTTTATCAATGAGCTTGTTCAGTTTTTCATTGAATGCTTTGTCTCCCATTTTAATTTCATTGCCAGCCTGCATCATCTCCGTTAAAGAACCCCGCACTTCATTTTCCATAACATTTATAACACGGCTCAGTTTTTCACGGTTACTGTTTTCATATCGGTTTATAAAAAAAAGTATGGTGGCAATGCCTATAACCAAAAAAGAAAGTACGCTAATAAATATTACCGTACCATGTATTTGGTTACGTATGCTTAATTGCCAGTAATCGCTTATCTTTTGTCGGTTAAATCTGGCACGTAAACTTATATTTAAAAGCCAGAATATGCCCGCCACAATTAAAAAGGCACAAAACAAATACGAAAACAGGGTTATCAGCTCTAACCAAAGGTTATTTTGTTTGGCAATGATGACTATTTTTTGTGGTCCGGCTTTATACCAAAGTTCATCGTTGCCTCTTTTTCTAATTATTTTAAATTCTTCTACCGGCAAACTGGCTGTTTTTAACGAGGTAGCAAATGCATAATCATTGTGGCTGTTTACCAGTTTAAGGTTATTATACACAGCAAAAGCATACACAGGCGAGTTTTCAATAGCATTACTTTTGCCACGTGAAAAAAGTTCCAGATTTAAAGCATCTGTTTTATGTTTTTTTGGGTTAGCCAGCAGAAAAACATATCCCAATGTATCGCCCACAAAATTGCTAACCGTTTTACGGCTTATGTAACTAAAGCGGTCAAAAGATTCATCGTAATAAAACAGTTCGGGTATATTGGTAGGCTTTGCCTGTGTATTTAAAACTGTATTTAATTCATTAAAGCCTGCATCTTCTTTATTAAAAAGCGGATATTTATTAGCATCAAATGTAAATATTTTGGTTTCGTAGGCGTTGGTGTAACCGGATAAACTCCCGCTAACCAGGCTGTCTTTAAAAAAATGATTGCTGCTGTCATTTTCAAAACGATAAAAATTAGCAGCCAGGTAATCGTTTCTGAAATCGGTAAGCAATGTATTAAGCAAAGTTTCGCTGGCAGGGTCGGCTTTGGTAGCAAGCGTTTCTGCATAATGCTTACGGTTATTCATTTCTTTCTGGCTGTTTTCCAAAACAATTATTGAAGTTATACTTAAGGAAAAAAAGAAAAGCCAGAAGATAAGTATGGTTGAATTGATGCTGTTAACGGATAAAGCAAGGTAATTTCTGCCAAGTAAAAAAAGATAAAGAATAAGCCATGCAAGAATTGCCAGCTCAAACCCCGCATGTGAAATGCTGAGCTGGATGGATAAAAAAATAAGTCCGCCTACAGTAATAGCCAGGTAAAGCTCCGCAAAGTTTTTAGAAAAATAAGGCTGGATGAGTTGTAACAAAATCTGACTTAATAAAAAATAGCCAATGGCAAGACAGCATAACACCATAAAACCTGTTACACTATACATATTTAGGGTGAAAAAATTGATTACATCAAAAGATATTTGCGAATCGGCCACCATACTGCTTATAATACGGCCCGCTGTAAATGTTGTTACTAACAGTATAATGCAAATACCCGCCAGCAAAAGCCATTTAAACCAGTTATTTTCAATATTGAATTTTACATTTTTTTTGTGCACCTGGCTGTGTATGAATAAAACGATCCAGGTGAATAAAAGTGAATTAATGAGCAAATCGCCGAGTGATCGTAAAACAACAGTGGAACCATATACGGAAGGATCAAACAATTCGAACTGACGAAAATTTAGCGGGATTGGAAAATAATAACTCAATATCCGTATTACCAGTACAACAGGCAGCAAAAACATCAATGCTTTTGATAAACCATTTTTGGCCGCTATTTTAACTGCCAGCAAATGGATAAAAATTAAAACAAACAAAGCTGCAATAATACGAAACCAAACTGCAATCATGTTGTTTTTGGGAATAACCTGGCTTGCTTTTTCAACCAGATAAAATAATATATTGCCAGTGACAGATTTTATAGAAGTTCCGGATTTTTTATCGGAAATATCATAATTCCTTTCAATCTCTTTACCAGCGGCAAATTTATTTTCGAGGTAAGTGTTAATTACAAAGTAGTTCCACTTAACTGGTATTAAGGCAATGCTTATGCTGCTTACAGTGGTTTTCTTATTCCATGTATAATAGCCATTATCAAGTTTTATAAAACCGGTACTGTCTTTTGCGGCTATAATCTGTTCGGTAGGTAACACAGTTTGAGTATTCCAGAAACTGATCTGGTGCAGGCCTATATCATTTACAAAATACCTGAAAATGAAATAAGGTTTTTTCGCCAGCAACAACAATGCAGGTTCATCCAGTGTGTGGTAATCTATTTGACCTATAAGAGCTGTATCAGTTAACAGTTTTTCAAAATCCTTTTCGTGCGTTTGAATATTTTGTTCAATTTGCTTTTGCACTGCCTTAGCAGAGGAATTACCCGACCAGTAATTATCTATTATAAATGAAAAAGTAATCAGCCATGCGGCTAAAATTAACAGGTAACTGTTTTTAAATACTTGTTGCTTGTAAATGGAACTGTTTTGCAATTATATAAAAGTATTTAAGTTTTTTTAATCTTATTCCAGATGATGTCCATTTCTTCCAGGCTCATATCATGCAGATGTTTCCCATCTAACATTGCAGCTGCTTCCATACGGGTAAACCTGCTTATAAATTTTTTGTTAGTACGTTCCAACGCATTTTCAGCATCAACCTGCAAAAACCTTGCAAAGTTTACTAAAGAGAAAAAAACATCGCCCAATTCATCTTCCATCTTATCAATATCGCCCGATTCGATGGCTTCAAAAAGCTCTGCTTTTTCTTCTTCTACTTTTTGCCAAACCTGCTCTTTGGTATCCCACTCAAAGCCCACTTGCTTTGCTTTTTCCTGCAGGCGCATGGCTTTTACCATCGAAGGAAGCGCCTTTGGTACGCCACTTAAAACTGAGGTTTTTCCTTCTTTCAGCTTTAATTTTTCCCAGTTCTTTTTAACTTCTTCGTCGTCGTTTACATGAGTATCTGAGTAAATATGCGGATGCCGGTGAATCAGTTTTTCGCAAACGCCATTAATTACTTCATCCAAAGTAAATTGATTTTGCTCTGCTCCTATTTTTGAATAAAAAACCAGGTGCAGCATCAGGTCGCCCAATTCTTCTTTAATACCTTTCCAGTCGTTATCTGTAATGGCATCAGCAAGTTCGTAAGTTTCTTCAATGGTTAGTTGCCGCAGGGTTTGTATGGTTTGCTTTTTATCCCAGGGGCACTTTTCACGCAGTTCATCCATAATTTTTACCAGGCGCTCAAAAGCGTTATTATCAGCCATAATTATTATAATTTAAAAAGAGAAAAGAATACAAATACAACAAAGAGTACCAACATGGTTATAAAAAGCAAAAAGCAAAGCATTAAAAATTTCATGATTGTTTTTGCCCTTCGTTGCTGATAAAAATTACGCATGGCTTTGTACAGGTAGAAAAATATACCAAAGGACAACAACACTTCTAAAAAAGTGATGAAACCCCAATTCAGCCATTGGTTTAATTCGCCAAGAAAAAATATCAGCAACATCAGTATAAAGCTGAAAATGTAAAAGTGAATACTGAAAATTGCGTGATTAACGTAATAATAATTTTTACGGCGTATGTAAAGCAGTTTTAAAATACCTGCGAATAAAGGTAACAACACAAAAAACATTTGCGGCAGACTGTGTAATAGTATATCTAAAAAAGCAGCAGCTATTTCTTTACCACGCCCTTTAAATTTCTCATTTATTTCAATGTTTTTGTAAACCAGCTGGCGCATAAACCAATTGTGTTTCTTTTTACCTGATTGCAGCAGCGAATCGTAACTTTTTTTGGTATCATACTTTGTAGGTGTAAATTGAAAATTGCCTAAAGTAGTAACGCTGTCAAAGTAATTTTTAAATTCTATTTTACTCATGGGTCTTGCAGAATCACCACGTTCTTGATTTATTTCTTTTGTAAACGTATTAAAAGTTAGGGAGTCCATGGCTTCAATTTGTGCATACGTTTTTCCATTCAAATCCATTGTAACAATTGATTTATTATCAATTTTAAAAACAGAAAAAAATATTAAAAAGAAAATGGCCGATGTAAAAATATACATCCGTATGGGATTGATATAACTGGCCCTGCGGCCTATCAAATATTCTTTTGATAAGAACCCTGGCTTTGTTACCAGGTATTTAAGGCTGCTGAAAAATTTACCATCAAAATGGGTTATATCCTGAAAAAAATGACTGATCAGATACCAGACTGTTTCCTTTGGTTCAATATTTTCCTGTCCGCAACGGTGGCAGAACCTCCCCTTCACAAATCTGTTGCAATTAAGGCAGTTCTTTTCCTTCCGCTCTCTAAGATGGCTCATGTTGCGTTAATTTTGTTAAAAATAATAAAGTTTACGGGCTTATGTGTTATTGGTATAATTTAGGTTAATAAAAAGATAGATTAACTTTGTAATTGAAAAAAAAAAATGATTAAATTCTGGATTATCCTATTATCAGTGTTTACCGGTTCTTCAAATATTTATGCTCAATATTATTATAATGATATTGTAAATAACAAACAGGTAATTACGGAGCTGGCGCAACTTAAAGCTAAAAAAATAAATGGCGTAAAAGTAATTTCTATGGAAGCAACCGGCGAAGAAACGGAAGGCTTTACCTGCCAGAAAAAAATAAACAGGGATTACACCGAAGTGGAAATTTATACTTCAACCGATGAATCTTATCCTAATACTTTTACATCTTACTTTACCAAAGCAGGTTTATTACAAAGAACTGTTGATTCATCTGAAGCCGGTGCAACCAGTATTAACTATACCTATGACGCAGCAGGCAGGCTGTTATCCATCAATTCATCCAAACATTTTGCTACCGAAGATGATGCCGGGGTTGTAATGGAGAAGCATCTTTACAATTACAACGATGCAGGCATTTTGCAAAAAATGGTACTTGTTAAAAACAACCGTGATACTACGGTGTATGATTTTCAGGCTGATGAAAATGGTAATGTTGCTATTGAAAAAAATTCAAAAACCGGGGAAGACTATTATTATTACTACAATGGCCGAAACCAGCTTACTGATATTGTACACCGATATAATTATCAGAAAAAACTTTTTCCGGAATATGCTTTTGAATATGATGATGCCGGCCAATTAATAAAAATGATAACCACCGAAAAAGAAGGTGCTTATTATTTTACCTGGCGCTATAATTATGAAAATGGTTTGCGGGTGAGTGAGCGTTGTTATGCAAAAGAAGGGCGGATAATGGGATCGGTGGAGTATAAATACAAATAGATATTGGAATTTTTAGAAATAAAAAAAGCGACAGGAAATTGTCGCTTTTTTTTGTACTCGAGAACGGAATTGAACCGTCACGGCCCTTACGGACCACAGGATTTTAAGTCCTGCGTGTCTACCAGTTCCACCACTCGAGTAAACACTTCAAAAACTCAGAAACTGAGACGTTGATAGAAAAAAAATCCCGACAAGTCGGGATTAATTTTTGAGCGGAAGACCGGGCTCGAACCGGCCACCTCGACCTTGGCAAGGTCGCGCTCTACCAAATGAGCTACTTCCGCAATAATGATAAGAACTGTGTTTATTTTTCGGAGGGCAAAAATAAGTGTTGTAATGTTACAATAAAAATTTTATTTGTAAGTTGGGTTGTACAGGGTGTTTGATGGTACTTCAACTTTAGGTTTACCCTTGTAGCGATGGGTGTACAGGTTGTAACAACCGCCCAAAACAAAAGCCAGAACTAAAAATACCTGACAAAACCAGATAAAACGTGATGTTGATACCCAGTTATGAGTAAAATCTTTGTGGCTGTTGTCTATAACTTCCTGATTCATTATATTATAGTTTGCGTTGCAAAAATAAGGTGTAACTGTTAAAAAAAATTATTTACTGCCAATAATTTCTGAAAAGGTTTTTTTCTTGCTTATAAAATAATCCCACACAACCGAGCCATTGTAGCATCCATAAAGCTTTCCACCCCTTTTTACCGGAAAAACAGCTTGCTTTTTTTTGAATAACAGCCAGCCCGCAAAATGGAAATGCGCTTTACATATTGCAAAAAAGTAGCCGCCATCGCCGCTGAACAGGCCACGCCATGCCGATATTGCATCAAGTAACATGCGGAAAGGAATTTTCCACAAAGCAACTGCAACAGGTAAGTTTTTTGCCAGCATGATGAGGTTGTTTCTAAAATTAAGAAACGTTTTAAGGCTGTTACCTCTTGGCAAAGTGCCACCACCTACGTGATATACAACAGATGCAGGCTGCACAAATATTTTATAGCCCGCCAGTTGTGCACGCCAGCAAAAATCAATCTCTTCCTGATGTGCAAAAAAGAATTCATCAAGCCCATTTAACTCATGGTATGCAGTAGAACGTACAAACAATGCAGCTCCACTTGCCCAAAAACAGGGGCCTGCATCATCATACTGGCCATCGTCAATTTCACAATCATCAAAAACTCTACCCCTTAAAAAAGGGTAACCAAATTTATCAAGCCAGCCACCACATGCACCGGCATATTCAAACTGATTTTTTTTATGGTAAGCCAGTATTTTTGGCTGGCAGGCTGCAATGGTTTCATCCGCTTGCATCAACTCTACTACCGGTTCTATCCAACCGGCAGTAACTTCTACATCGCTGTTGAGTAAAACATAATAATCGGCTGTAACCTGCTTTAATGCTGTATTATACCCTTTAGCAAACCCTTCGTTGGTATTATTTTGAATGATTGAAACCAGTGGATAATTTTCTTCTAAAAAATGTATTGAATCATCTGTTGATGCATTATCTGCAACCACAATTTTTTTATTTATATAAGTTGATGCAAATACCGAAGGCAAAAATTTCTCCAGAAAATTTCTACCATTCCAATTTAAAATAACGATTGCTACTGATGGAGTTTGCATTTTTAATGTTTGCTGTAGTAGAATGACAAATAATTATCAGTCACACAATTCAGCTTTGCCGGGTTTTCACAAACATACTATATTTCTTCATGCAGTATGGCACTGCATCTTAGTTATTCCTTATTTTTACTGCATGTTTAATGCACTGTTTAACTGGCGTACTGTTTTGGCTGTAATTGCAATTGCAATTGTAACAGGTACTGTTTTTTATTCAAACCATCTTGCAAAAAAAATAGCTACAGAAGAAAAAATAAAAGTAGAACAGTGGGTTGAGGCAACACGAGATATTTTAAATCCAAATAGCGGGGTGAGTAATTTGGCCAGCCGTGTGCTAATAGAAAACAGCAAAGATATTCCCATGATACAGGTAACTGAAAAAGACAGTATCATGGATCATCGCAACTTGGACTCTGCAAAAATCACCAACAATAAATCTTATCTAATTGACGAACTGAATGAATTTAAAAAATTACATGCACCTATCATATGGGAAGACCCTTCGGATTCTTTACGATCAAACCGTGTTTATTATGGCGAATCTGATTTATTGAAACAGGTGCGATACTATCCTATTGTGCAGTTATTTGTTGTGGCACTTTTTATCATCATTACATTAATTGCCATAACTACCCGTAATAAATCAACCCAAAACCAGGTATGGGCCGGCATGGCAAAAGAAACTGCCCATCAAATGGGAACACCTTTAACATCGCTGCAAGGCTGGGTTGAAATGCTGAGAGAAACGCCCGGCATGGAAAAAATAGTACCCGAAATGAGCAAGGATGTTGACCGCCTGAAATTAGTTAGCGACCGCTTTGGGAAAATTGGCAGCACCCCGCAACTTGAATTGAATGATATTGTTGTGCAGGTGCAGGATATGATAAGCTATATTAAAAGAAGATCGCCGGAGAGTGTTTCCTTTAGCTTAAATACCAATGGCGAAAGCGAAATAAAAGCCATGGTAAACGGCCCGTTGTTTGACTGGGTGATCGAAAACCTATTGAAAAACGCTTTGGATGCTATGGAAGGTAAGGGAACCTTACATATCAATATTAAAAATGAAACTGCGCAGGTTACGGTAGATGTGACCGACTCGGGCAAAGGCATCAGCAAACAAAATATCCGCAATGTTTTTAAGCCAGGCTTTACTACCAAAAAGCGAGGCTGGGGCTTGGGACTGACACTTAGCAAGCGTATTATTGATCAGTATCATAATGGTGAGTTGTTTGTAAAACAATCGGAGCCAGGTAAGGGAACTACTTTTAGAATTGTATTGAGGAAATAGTTTTTAGTAAAAAAGTAAATAGGTATCTAAGTATCTGATGCTGTAATCCTCTTTTATACTTATCTATCTTACATTGACTTTTTTACTTTTCTACTTATTTAGTATTACCCTTTCAACATATCAACTTATCTCCTAAATTTGCAACCTCTATTGATGCCCGGGTGGCGAAATTGGTAGACGCACCACCTTGAGGTGGTGGCGCTGGAAACGGCGTGCTGGTTCGAATCCAGTCTCGGGCACAAAAGCGAAGTTTTTACTTCGCTTTTTTAGTATTCATTATTACAGTATCACTGCAATTCTATTTCTTAAACTTCCTGTATAACCGCATGATTTTTTAACCAACTTTTACTTTTAGCTGCAGTTTTTGGCTAAGCATCAATTCCTTATTTTTTTATATTGATTGTATTCTTCTGATTTTAATAAAAAAGCAAAAAAGAAGTTGCAGGTTTAGTGCATGCAAAACTTCACCTGCAACTTTTTTTTGCAAAATGTACGCTACCCTTTAACCACACTAAGCGTTTGTTTTAAAGCACCGTCTTTTATAACTTTAATAAAATATACTCCTCCTCCTAATCCCTTAGCATCAAAGCGCTCGGTGTAACTACCAGCAGCCTGTCTTCTGTTAACCAATACTCTTACTTCAATGCCCTGTGCATCATAAACAGCTATATAAACCTGTGCAGCCGTTTTAAGTTGATACTGAATATTGGTTTCTGATACAAATGGATTAGGTGACGTTTTTGCAATTATTTCCGGGGCGGCAAATAATGAGCCAACGGCTTTATTAATATTAGGCTGCCCATAATTAAGTAACGCATTCGACTTGCTTGCCAATGGTGAATTACAATCACAATTATGTGTTCCTGCCCATGGTGTTTGTTCAAAAGGAAAAGACGTTTTAAATGCAATATCATTTTCGCTTACTCCGGTATTATATGTAACCACATTTAATAATTGTGGTGTAACAGGGCTACCACCGGCAACAAAATCATCATACCACAAACCAATAGCCGCTAATACAACGCCGCTTACAGCCTTCAATTCAATTCTGGTAACATCATCTTCCAGTCTTCTTCCATTTGGAAATCCATCCATATTTGGGATGAACTGAATATTAGTATTGGTATTAAATCTTGAATCAAGTAACCCTAAAACCGCAGCTTGCACCAATCCATCCGAACTAAAATCCGGTGAATTACGGGGTGTTGCAGGAACAGCCATATTAAGCCTTAACATATCGCCGCCATTAGGCAAAAAATTACTGATAAATGGTTTTCCCACTGCCAGCGGATTACCATTTTTACCTGTTGCCAGTTGATATGGCGCCAGGTTTGGAACACCGGTATGAAAAATTGGCCAAAGATCAACCGAGCGTGGTTTGTTTGGGCCAGGTAACAGTAAGCCGCCGAAATTTGCTTCACTTAATGCAGTGCCGTTTAATGCTGCGTTTCCTTTTAATCCAAAAAGTCCGTTCTGGCCATTTCCAAATCCAAACTGGCCTAAAGAATTTTTCTGAATTCTTAGTGGAGCAAATGCAGGAACTGCACCGCCGAATTGAGCATCATCCATGTAC
>JAYURR010000069.1:0-16955 GCA_043756605.1 Chitinophagaceae bacterium | reverse complement strand
CATAAGTTAAACCGCTTATTTTTTCAATAAGCAAAGCCAGCAAAGCATAATTGGTATTACAGTAAGAAAAATGGGTGCCAGCCGGCAAAACCTGTGGCAGCAACGATTTACGGGTAATTAAATAATCAAGCACATCTTCATTTTTTACAAAATGGTTTATATCCCATCCCAGGGTTTCCATAAAATAATTGTAATTGGGTAAGCCGCTGCGGTGGTTTAGCAGGCAGCGTATGGTTACGCCGGGGTAATTAAATGCTGTAAAATATTTGCTGAATTCATCATCAATATTCAACTTACCATCTTGCCACAATTTTAAAACAGCCATCGCCGTAAATGTTTTTGAAATAGATGCAATGTGCATGGGCGTACTGTCGGTAATAACATCGTTGCCCGGCAAATGCCCGGTGCCGCTGTATTTTTCAAAAACGATATTGCCATCTTTGGCCACAATCATTCCGCCATTAAAACCTTTTAATGATAAAACAGAATCGTACCAGGCCTGGCAGGCATTTTTAAGTTTAACAGTTTCGGCAGCAGAAATTTTTATGGGTAGAGGAAGGTTTATAAATACAGTACTGTCTTTAGTGGCAATTATTTTTTTTTTGCCGGTAGATGTGTTGCAACTGCTGCTGAAAAACAGGTATGCAGGCATTAGCAGCAAAATGAGCAAAAACTTTCTTTCCGGTAAAGACATTATAAATTATTAAGCTTTAGATAGAATATATTTGTGCAAAATACGCAGTAAAAATCATGGTCGAAAAAAAATTAACCAGTTATCCAAAAGAAAAAATAAATATCCTTTTTTTAGAGAACATAAGCGACGTAGCCGTAAAACATTTTAACACTTCGGGTTACACCCATGTTACAAAAATAAACGCTGCATTGAGCGAAGCTGAATTAATTACCGCCATAAAGGATGTACATCTTTTAGGCATACGCAGTAAAACCCTGATAACAAAAAAAGTATTGGATGCTGCACAAAAATTACAGGCAATCGGTTGTTTTTGTATAGGCGTTAACCAGGTAGATTTAAAAGCCGCAACAAAAAATGGCGTGGCAGTTTTTAACGCGCCATACAGCAATACTCGTAGTGTGGCCGAGCTGGTGATTGGTGCATCCATCATGCTCATCAGAAAAATTATTGATAAAAATAAAGCAGCCCACGATGGCGTTTGGCTAAAAGAAGCCAGCGGCAGTTTTGAGCTACGTGGCAAAACACTGGGCATAATTGGTTACGGCAATATTGGCAAGCAAGTTAGTGTGCTGGCCGAAAACCTGGGTATGAAAGTTATTTTTTATGATGTAGAAACCAAACTGCCTTTGGGCAATGCGGAGGATAGAAAAAGCTTAAAAGCTGTTATTTCAAAAGCAGATATTGTAACGCTGCATGTGCCCGAATTATCAAGCACAAAAAATCTTATAAATAAAACCACACTGAAATATTTTAAAAAAGGAAGCATATTAATTAACTACGCAAGGGGAGAAGTGGTTGACCTGGATGCATTGCGTAAAGCTTTGCTGGATGACAGTTTGGGCGGTGCGGCGGTAGATGTATTTCCGGTAGAACCTGAAAAAAACGGAGACCGTTTCGAATCGCCATTGCAAGGATTAAGCAACGTATTACTTACGCCGCATATTGGCGGCAGCACACAAGAAGCACAACTAAATATTGGTGATGATGTTAGCGGTAAATTATTTAATTACCTGGAGAAGGGTATCAGCACCGGCTCTCACAGTATTCCCGAACTGGCTTTACCACCGCAGGAAGGCACACACCGCATACTTCACATACACCACAATGTGCCCGGTGTGCTATCCGAAATCAACACACAGTTAAGTAAACATAAAATTAACATCCTGGGCCAGTATCTTAAAACCAACGATGCTATTGGTTATGTGGTGCTGGATGTAAATAAAAACCTGAGTAAAAATGCAGCAGATCTATTAAAGAAAGTTAAGGGCACCATTAAAGTGCGGATGCTTTATTAAAACATTCTCAACCATCGCTGTAATTTTATTTTAAATTTTACCGGCTTTATTGGTACTGAAAACAATTTTTACTTCGTGTTCTTTTTCATCATTCTTTAAACTGATAAAATTTTCAGTTTGTTTTTTACCATCAATCCATATTTCTGAAACTTTATCAGGCAAGGCTCTTTCTGCTGTAATATTATACACCGTGTTTTCATAACTGTATTTTATTTTTACTTCGTTCCATGCAGCGGGCAGGCATGGGTTAATAAATAATTTATCTCCTTCACGCCTCAGGCCTGCAAACGATTCGGTTAACAACTGATAAAACCAGCCAGCAGCACCGGTGTACCAGGTCCAGCCGCCACGCCCCCTGTGCAAAGGCACGGTGTAAACATCGGCAGCCATTACATAAGGTTCGGCTTTGTATGTATTAATGGTTGCATCATCTTTTCCATGGTTTAGCGGATTGATGAGTTGTATCAATTCCCATGTTTTTTCAGCATCGCCCAAAGCAGCGAAAGCCATTATAAGCCACACCGCAGCATGTGTATATTGGCCGCCATTTTCTCTAACACCTGGTACGTAACCTTTTATGTAACCGGGGTTTAAGGCAGATTTATCAAACGGTGGATCAAATAGCTGGATAATGCCTTCTTCTTTTCGTACAAGATATTTTTCTGCCGCATTCATAGCCATCAATCTTCTTTCGTCATCTGCTGCTCCCGATAAAACCGACCAGCTTTGTGCAATGGAATCTATTTTACACTCTTCATTTTCGGCGGAGCCAAGCGGAGTGCCATCATCAAAATAAGCCCTGCGGTACCAGGCTCCATCCCATGCATGCTCATAAATATTTTTACTTAGTTCTGCTGCAACAGTTTTACATTTTTCGGCAAAGGTGTTATCATTTTTTAAAAGAGCTACCTCCCTGAATTTTGTAAGTATCTCATAAATAAAAAATGCAAGCCACACGCTTTCTCCTTTTCCTTCGGTGCCAACTTTGTCCATACCATCATTCCAATCGCCGGAGCCTATAAGCGGCAGACCATGTTTACCAAAACGCAGAGCATGCTCAATTGCCAACACACAATGATCATACAAGGTTGCTGTTTTTTCTGAACGTATCGGAAGATCATAATAAGATTCTTCGCCGGTGTTCAGCAATCTTCCTTCTAAAAAATGAATCTGTTCTTCAAGAATGGTTTTATCTGCGGTAGCAGTAACATATTTTATGGTAACAAAAGGTAACCATAAAAGATCATCTGAGCAGGTGGTACGTACACCACGGCCAAGCGGCGGATGCCACCAATGCTGCACATCTCCTTCTTTAAACTGGCGTGATGCACATAAAAGTATCTGGTTTTTTACCATGGCCGGTCTGCTGTGTATAAGCGACAGCACATCCTGTAACTGATCTCTAAAACCAAAGGCGCCGCCTGATTGATAAAAGCCGCTTCGAGCCCATATACGTGAGGCAATTGTTTGATAATTTAGCCATCCGTTTACCAATATATTAAATGCAGCATCGGGTGTGTAAACCTGCACGGCATGCAGGGTTTGCTGCCAAAAATGCTGTACTTTATCAAATGCAATTGATGCGTTTTCTTTACCCGATACTTTTTTTATGGTGTTTAAAGTATCCTGCATATTTTCACCGGCACCCAGCCGGAAAATAATTTCTTTTTCCTGTCCCTCTGCCAGATCAATCATTACCTGAATTACTGCACATGGATCAAGCGCTGCTCCGGTGAGGCCCGAAAATCTGGCCCGGTACATGCCATCGGGATTGGCCAATGTTCCGTTGCGTCCGATAAATTCTGTACGGTCGGCAGTAATGGTTCTGTTTACATTATCAGCATCAAAAAAAGCTACTTTGTTGCTGAATTCGCTGCTGTATTTATTATATGCAATAATGGCCCCTGTATGGCTGTCAACATCGGTAACAACATGCATCTGTGTTTTTGTTTTTAAATCGCCCAGTATCCACTCTGTATAACCCGTTGCCGATAATTGCCTGGCCCTTTGCGATTTATTGTTAAGTTTGATGACGATATATTTTACAGGGCTCTCTATATCTGTAAATACCGTCATGGCAGAATCTATACCATCTTCACTATGCTCATAAACAGTATAGCCAAACCCATGGCGGGTTACATAGGGCGATGCACCACGGCATGGAAATGAAGATGGCGACCAGAACCTGCCACTTTCTTCATCTCTTAAATAAAATGCTTCGCCCTGCATATCAGTTACGGGATCGTTGTTCCAGGGCGTAAGCCTGTATTCATGCGCATTATCCATCCACGTGTAGGCTTGGCCGCTTTCTGTAACAATGCTGCCAAAATGAGGATTGGCCAGTATATTGCTCCACGGCAATGGAGTAGTTTGTTGAGGTGTGGTAATAATTACATACTCTTTTCCATTGGCCGAAAAACCACCCATGCCATTAAAAAACTGCAGACCAGCAGGCGGAGTTACGGTTGTAAATATAGATGCATGAAATTTTGTTGGGCTAAAATAAGGAACCTGCGTTTTTATTTTATTACGCCTCATTATCTGCTCTTCCAAAGTGCCAAACCTGTCGGAAATTATTACCCTTGCAACGGACTGAAATAGTATGCGGTCTTCGTTTGAAACCTGCTCGGATGAGCGGATAAAAATACCTCCGGGCTGGTCTTTAACATCAGCACTTCTTCCGGATGTTACCAAACTTAAAATGTCGTTTTGTAAAACCTGCCTGTAACCACCATTGTCTTCGTTCCAGATAACGAGGTCCACAATCAATCCTTTCATACGCCAGTAATTGTGTGCCTGTATCATTTGTTTTACAAGCTGAATGTTAGCGGGATCTTCAATCTGTAAAAGTACAATGGGCAGATCGCCGGAAATTGAATACCCCCATAAACCCGATTGGTTGCGGTGGTTTTTTACAATTACCGAAGCATCGGCCCTTAAAGAATCGTTTGCAAAAATTACGGAGCCTGCAATACGTGCATACAATTGAGCATCCGGCTCTGTGGCATTCAACTGCCTTAATACAACCTGGCTGTGTGTCCACGCCAGTTCAAGCACCCGGTTTGTAAGCTGATGATCCTGGTATTTATCTATCAGAAAATTACAGTGGTTTTCTGTATCGGATATACCCATGATGACATCAATATTTGCAGATGCCAGTGGCTCAATAACAATGCGGTAACGCATTACCACCACGGGATCGAGCACTGCACCGCTTTGCCCCTGCAGTACTGCATCACTCTGCATGGCTTTTGGGTTTTGGATGCTGTAACCACGGCCCGTAAATTTTTCACGGTTGGTTTCGTAACTCACTTTTAAAATTTCGGCATCGGTAACTTTCATCAATTGAAACATCCATGGCACCTGCTCATTTGCGGTACGTGGCCTGCGTGTACAGATGATTGCGTTCCGTTTTTTATCAATTGCCGTATCTACAAAAAGATTGCTAAAGGCCGGATGCATTTCTTCGGCCATTTGCGGTGCAAGTACCACTTCTGCATAGCTGGTAATTTCTATAATTCTTTTTTTACGGGAGCGGTTGGCAATGTGTATTCGTCTTAATTCAATATCATCTTCAGGCGATACCACAATTTCGGTATGCGTATCAAGCGAAAAATCGGAACGCCTGAACTCTGCACGGCCCTGAGAAAATACGGCCTCGTAATTATTGGATGATTGCAATGTTGGCTGATAGCCTACCGACCAACAGGTATCATTGTTTACTTCTCTTATATAACAAAAACTGCCGCTGTTATCGCAAGTGCCATCTTCCCGCCAGCGGGTAACGGCTAAATTTTTCCAGCGGCTGTAGCCCGATCCGGAATTGGTTACCATTACATGATACCTGCCATTTGATAATAGCTGAACTTCGGGTGTAAGCGTGTTGGGGTTTTTTATTACCCGCATGGGTATATCGTTGCCGTAAATGAGTGCGCTATCGGCTGCATGCAGTGCAGGAGAATAAAATGAACTTATTCTTGGTATTCGCTCCTGTAATAAAAGTAGTGCCGATTTTACGCCCAGATCGGCAGCAAACCTTTGCTGCATGGGCTTATTAAGCAGCAGGTAAGCAAGCGATAAAAATCCCATGCCCTGGTGATGGGCCATAAATGATTTGATGACCGTAAATGATTGCTTGCGTTGCAAACGTGCTGTGGTGTAATCAATAGCTTCGTAAAAACCATATTTGCCTTCAAAGCCTGCCTCTTTTAAAATTTCTAAATTATCGTAAGCCAGTGCAGGCTCCACCATCAATGCCATCATGGTAGAGTAGGGCGATATTACCAGGTCCTCTCCCAGGCCACGTTTAAAACCGGTGCCCGGCACACCAAATGCTTTGTATTGATAATTAAGTTGTCCATCTGTAAGGCTGTAGCCCGATTCGGAAATACCCCAGGGCACGTTTCTTTTTCTGCCATACTCAATTTGCTTTTGAACGATGGCTTTGTACGTATTATTTAGCAAAGTGTTTTCATAAACCGGCATTACCAGCAGTGGCATCAGGTATTCAAACATAGAGCCGCTCCACGATAAAAGCATGGGCATGCTGCCAACATTGGTAAGTTGGCGGCCCAGTGCAAACCAGCTATCCTGTGGTAATTTGCCCTGCGATATGGCCACAAAAGTAGTAAGCCTTGCTTCGGATGCCAGCAGATCGTACAGGCCATTATCTTTTCTTTGCTCATCAACATTATAACCAATGGTAAAAAGGTGTTGAGTTGGATAATACAGAAAATCAAATTCAATATCAGCAAGATCATTGCATTTTAAAGCAAGCTGATCAAGTGTTAATATTATAACTTTTGCACGCCTTGCCGATTCGGAAACAATCCTGATAAAATTGTTGAGCCATGCTTTTTCTTCGGAACTTATTTCAGACGCATTAAAATCATTCATGCGCTGCAATAAAATTTCTTCAATTTTAGATAACTGCCTGATGCTTGGTATGGATGGAAGTATGGGTATTAATGCAGCAAATTTTTCGGGTGGCTCTGTTAATAAAAGCCAGGGGCAAAGCGAAGCCAGTTGGTTTTTTGCAAAGATGATATGGGCCATTGCTTTTTGAGCCCACCAGTTGGCTTCTTCGGGCAGGTTAAAGCCTGTTGACTCTAAAAACTGGGCAAATGATGAATGTATTTCATCAATAAATTTTTTGCAAAGGGTAAGGCTGCCTGTTGCCTGTGGGTAATTTTCACTTACTTTTTCTATAAAATCATTTACTGTATCTGCTGCATCTGATGCTGCGGCTTTTTCTTTAATAATGTGTAAAATATCTATCAGCCCTTCAAAAAAAGAATTGTCTGTAATTTTTTTATCAGCAATGGTATATAACCCTTGTTTTAGTGTGATAAGATGCCCTGCGAGGTTGCCGCTGTCAACTGTAGAAACATATTTAGGAGCAAGCGGGGCAAGGGTTTCGGTATCGTACCAATTAAATAAATGCCCCCGGTATTTTTCCATTTTTTGTAAGGTGGCAATGGTATTGGAACTGCGTTCAATCAACTGCCCGGCGGTAATATATCCAAAATCAAAAGCCGTAAGGTTTGCTAGCAAAGCCATGCCTATATTGGTAGGTGATGTGCGGTGTGCCGTTCTTTCCACAGGCTGCTCCTGGTAGTTATCGGGTGGTAACCAGTTATCTTGTGCAGTAACAAAGGTTTCAAAAAAGCTCCAGGTTTTTCGGGCAAGCATACGCAGGTTACGCTCCTGGCCTGCAGTTAAATTTTCTTTTTTATTTAATGCAGGCCTGCTTATATGCCAGGCAACCAAAGGTGAGATAAACCAAAGTATTAATAATGGAAATACAATTATTAATGTAACCGGCGATAAAATTATTAACGTTATTAATAGCGTTACAGCATACACCGGTGCAAACCATATCGTTTTATAAAATTGAAATATACTTTTTTGATTTTTTTGATTTTGATAAGGATTCCACTGCAATAAATTTTTACGTGAAATAAAAATGCGCCAGAAAGTACGCATGATGGCATCGGTAGTAAAATATGCTTCGTAAGGCAGCGTAGCAAAATCTACAAAAAATTTGATAAACCTGTCTTTAGAAGCAGTGAATGTATAATTAAGATGCTGGGCAAACGCAACATCTTCTGACTTATGGAACGACTCCCAAAGCAGCCCCAATAAGGTTGGCAGCAGCATAATAGAAATAACTGCAGTTGCCCAGTACCAGGGCAGGGGAGAAAAAAGCAGCGCATAAGTAAGCAGCAGCATTAAACATATTGGAACAAAGCTGCGACGTATGTTATCAAAAATTTTCCAGCGGGAGAGTGTAGAAATATGGTTTCTGTGCAATTTTTTATCTGCCCATTTTGTAAAGGGTAACAACCAACCAATTATCTGCCAGTCGCCACGTATCCATCGGTGCCTGCGCTGCATATCCTCCAGGTATCTGAACGGATATTCTTCGTACAACTGTACATCCGAAATGAGGCCAGACCTGGTGTAACATCCTTCCAGCAAATCATGACTGAGTATCTGATTTTCGGGAAATTTATCACCGAGTGTGTTTTCAAATGCAGCAACATCATAAATGCCTTTACCAATAAAAGAACCTTCGGCAAAAAGATCCTGATACACATCTGATACCGCACGGGTGTAAGGATCGGTGCCAGGTTCGTTACCATGAATTTTTCCGTAGAGCGAACTTTCATCGCCCGGCAAACTGTTTGAAACACGTGGCTGCAAAATTGTGTACCCATCAACTATCCGCTGTTTTGTTTTTGAAAAAACCGGCCGGTTAAGCGGATGAGCAAGCGTGCCTGTCATTTTTTTTGCAGCATCTCTTGGCAACTGCGTATCCGTATCAAGCGTAATAATATATTTTACGCTTCGGTAAATCTTTTTTTCTCCAATAATTTTTAAAAAATCATTTTCGCTGTTGCCTGATATTAATTTATTTAAGTCGCTTAATTTTCCACGTTTACGTTCGTAACCCATCCATTTTTTTTCCGGGCCATTCCATTTGCGTGGGCGATGAAAAAGAAAAAATGTATCGTTGGATGTACGACCATATTTTGTATTTAAAGCAGTTATTTTATTAGAAAGTTGCTGTAACAACATGCTGTCTTCTGCAAGTGTTTCCTGGTCTGCATCCTTAAAATCCGTTAATAATGCAAAATAGAGATTGGCATCCCGGTTAGCCAGAAAACGTACTTCCAGGTTTTCAACAAGTTCTTTAATACCACTTATGGTGTTTATTAAAGTAGGTATTACTACCATGGTGCGGTGTTCGTCTGTAATGCCTTTCGAAAAATCCATTTTAGGCAATACTGATGGTTTGGCAAGCAAGGTTGCCAGCCAGTTAATAATTGATAATGCCAGCTGACTGGTTGCAAATAAACAGACTACTACCATCAGCAAAAGCTTATATCCTGTTAAGCCTTCATGATATGCTTTGGAGGCAAGCGATAAACTGAATACCGATGTTAAAAGCAATATGCCTGTGATGTAAAAGAAAAGGGAGTTGCGGTGACATAAATTGTAACATTTGTCAAATACCGATAATTTTATGCCGGCCTTTTTGTGTATTTTATGTATGCCTTTATCAAGCAGATAATAACCAACGTGTGCTAACCTGGCATTGGGGTTGTTAATTGCAGAGCGGGCCTCATCAACGGCTAAGCCTGCAACTGCTTCTTCGGTTAATTTACTTCTTTTAGCAATTTTTTCAATGGCATGCCGGTATTTATCACGGGTATAAAAATCCATTCTTTTATACACGCCGTTTATATCTTCCTGCAGTATTTTTTCAACAACGCTGGTACTTTCTACAAAGTCACGCCAGTCTGTTGATTCTAAAAAACGCAGGCTGCTTATGCTGTTGCTGATAGATACCTGATCGGCTGCCTGCTTTTTGTTATCCTGTTGTATAAGTTCCTCGGTTGTTAAACCATACTCGGCCAACTGCTGCTCCAGCCAGCTAACCGGTAACGAAAGATTATTTCCTTTTTCCAGTAAACGCCTGGTTAGCTCAGCCACAAACGAACTTTCCATAGGAGGTTCTGAGCGTGCCATATCAGCAATTATCAGTACAAGATTTTTAGGATTTTTTTCTGCGGTGGAAATTAGTTTATCGGCCCATTCGCCAGCCAGCGATTTGTTTATAAGATCAATAAAGATCTGAATAGAAATACGGCGTAGATTTTCCAGTAAAGACAGCCTGAGCATGATTGGCAATGCCCACAGTTCTCCTATTTTTAAAAAAGTGTTGGTTTGATAGGCATTAATAAAACTGGTAAGGTTATTTAAATTGATATGCCCATCACTGTGGGAAATAATTTCTACGGCTATATCATAAATGCGGGGCATTCCTGCCAGTTCACCTTTGGCTAATTGAGGTAAACCTTTGCTGTAACCCTTTGGTAAATGTTTTTTGCCGATATAGATCTGCTCTTCAATCAGGTAAAAATTGTCAAGCAGCCATTCTGCCGCAGGTACAATTCTTTCGTTGCGGCCAACCAGGTCAGTAAGTTTTTTATGTACTTCTATCAGTATGTTTTCATTTTCGGCCAGGCGCTTAAGCAATTGCTCAGATGGGTGACGGGAAATAAGTTCATGCTTTTGCGAAATGGCTCTGGCATGCAGTTTCAACTGTT
This sequence comes from Chitinophagaceae bacterium, assembly GCA_043756605.1. Lineage (GTDB taxonomy): Bacteria > Bacteroidota > Bacteroidia > Chitinophagales > Chitinophagaceae > Ferruginibacter. The sequence continues at coordinate 6,351 of JAYURR010000069.1, read as the reverse complement.
CTTCGGTAAATAATTCTGCCCGTAGGGGAGGCCGCTCATTTATATATTTATCCTTTGCCTCACCAATAAATGGGGCTATCATTTTTTTTTTGAAGGAAGCTACAGCCTGCGGAAGCATTTCAAAAATATCCTTCTCTGCCTTTTTTTTATTAAGACTCATGTAATTTTTTTAAACCTGCAAAATGCTGCTGTTGTTTAATAATCACTAAGCCAATATCATGCCTTTATAAATAACTTGCTTAAAAAATTTAAGTTTCAAAATTTCTACATTTCTTTCGGATTAAAAACATCCTGATATGTCTGGATAAAATAAATCTTCCATAATTTTCAAAATTTATTGAAAATTAAGTAATTTTACACCTAAATTTGTTTTATGAAACTTATAATAATCGGCGGAGGCTTTGGCGGACTTCGCCTTGCCCGAAAACTTAGTAACAAGCCCGGATTCGATATCACTTTAATTGACCGCTACAACTATCACCAGTTTCAACCCCTATTTTACCAGGTAGCCACAGCCGGGCTGGATGCCAGCAATATTTCTTTTCCGCTGCGCAAGGTTTTTCATACAAGCAAAAATGTGCGTTTCAGAATGGCGGAGGTTGAAAAAATTATTACAGCAGAGCAAAAAGTAGTAACCGATATCGGCGATTTTGATTATGATGTACTGGTAATTGCAACCGGTGCCGATACCAATTTTTTTGGCAATCAGCAATTGATTGATAACGCTTTTCCTATGAAAAGCACGGTAGAAGCATTGCAACTGCGGCACCGTTTACTGCACAATTTTGAAGACGCACTGAATGTAAAATCTGAACTTGAATTACAGCGCCTGATGAATATTGTAATTGTGGGTGCAGGCCCAACCGGCGTAGAGTTGAGTGGTGCTATTGCCGATATGAAAAGGTTTGTTTTACCCAAAGATTATCCGGAATTGGATTTTACTAAAATGAAAATTTATCTGCTGGAAGGCACTGGTAAAACACTGGCTGCTATGAGCGAAAAATCAAGCATACAATCTCAGCATTATTTAGAAAAATTAGGGGTAACGGTTTTAACAAACAGTCTGCTCAAAAACTACAATGGTAAAACAGTGGAACTGCAAAACGGCGATACTATTGAAACAGCCATGGTAATTTGGGCTGCCGGTATTAAAGGCAATGTACCCGAAGGTATCAGTGCCGATTTAATTGCAAAAGGCAACCGGATAAAAGTAAACCGGCATTGCCAGGTAAATGGCTTTACAAATGTGTATGCCATTGGCGATGTGGCTTATATGGAAGAGCCGGTATGGCCAAACGGGCACCCGCAGGTGGCACCGGTAGCCATGCAACAGGCTGATATGCTTGTTAATAATTTACGCAGGCAGGAAATGAAAAGCGGTGAAGATAATTTTGAAGAATTTGTTTACAACGATAAAGGAAGCATGGCTACTGTTGGCCGAAACCTCGCTGTGGTTGATATGCCAAAACCCAAACTTCATTTCGGTGGTTTTATTGCGTGGATGATATGGATGGGCCTGCATTTGATGCTCATACTGGGCGTAAAAAACCGCTTCTTTGTGTTCAGCAACTGGTTGTATAATTATTTTACTTACGATCAGAATTTACGCCTCATCTTTAAAGCCTTTTACAGAGAAAGGGATCAAATAAAATAATTTATAAATGGCTTCAAAATTTTTAACTGCAGAATGGAAAAACCTGATAATGGCAAATTACATTGTTGATGCAGCTGTATTGCAACCATATTTGCCAAACAAAACTGAACTTGATTTATTTAATGGCCATGCTTTTGTAAGTCTTGTTGGTTTTATGTTTACCAATACAAAATTGCTTGGTTTAAAAATACCTTTTCATGTAAATTTTGAAGAAGTAAACCTGCGGTTTTATGTACGGTATAATGATAACGGTACCTGGAAACGGGGTACAGTTTTTATAAAAGAAATTGTTCCAAAACGGGCAATCAGTTTTATTGCCAACACAGTGTATCATGAAAAATATGATACAAAAATAATGAGGCATGTTACTACAGAAACAGCAAACGAAATTTCATTAAGTTATCAGTGGAAACACAAAAATAAATGGAACCGGATAGAAGCGGCTGTAGAAAAGCCTGCGCAGGCAATGGTTTTAGGCAGCGAAGAAGAGTTTATTGCAGAACATTACTTTGGCTACTCTAAATATAATGATGCCACTACCTTTGAATACAACGTACAACATCCGGCCTGGAAAATATTTCCGGTAAAAAGTTATTTGATTGATTGTGATTTTAAATCGCTCTACGGAGATTCATTTTCAAATTTGATGGAGGCTAAACCCAATTCCGTTTTTGTAGCCGAAGGATCTGCAGTGTCTGTTTTAAAGAAAAGAAATTTATAACTGCTCCAGTTGTTTCAATACTTTTTTTGCCCTGCTTTTAAAACCGGCTGACTGATGGGGAAGCTGATCTTCAATAACTAACTTCAGTTCTGGCTTAATTTCAGGATAATATTTTGCAAGATTGGCTAATACCGACATAGAAAAAACTTTTACTGCCAGCGATTCTTTTGGCGATTGCAGGTATGTAAAACACAGGTCCATTATTGCTCCATGATGCTTTTCGGGCAAATCAATTTCCTGCATAAAACGAATACTGTTGCGCTTTACAGCATCGTGCAGGTCTGGTTTTTTAAGATGCTCCATCAACGTTTTCCAATGTTTGCTTATTAAGATTGGATAAGCATCAACACAATAACTTACCGGCCATGCAGCCCTTTGTATAACCCGGTATTCATCATTTAAAAAAAGATGGAATAGTTCATCAAAACGTAACTGACTGCTGCCAACCCATTTCACAATTTTTGTACATTGTGCTTTGGAATGTTCTTTTAATATTTCTTCTCTTAATTTCATCAATTATGCGAAATTAGCTTTTATGAAGGAAATTTTATTTCAATTTGGATTGGGATCTGAATATTGGTTTGACCGTAAACCTTTTGGCAACGGATTAATCAATCATACCTGGATGATTGAAACTAAAAGTGGCGACGGTCCAAAATATATTCTTCAAAAGATAAATCGGGAGATTTTTAAACAACCCAAAGACATTGCATATAATATCAGGCTTGCAGGCTCATACCTTGAAAAGAATTTCGCTGATTATATATTTACTTTACCCTGTAAAAGTATTTGGGGGGATGACTTTGTTACATGGGGTGAAGATACTTATTTCAGGATGTATCCTTTTATAGCAAACTCACATACTATTGATATAGTTAATAAGCCGCTACAGGCTTACGAAGCAGCCAAACAGTTTGGAAAATTCACAAAACTATTATCCGGGTTTGATGCTTCGCAATTAAAAATAATTTTGCCCGATTTTCACAATCTAACATTGCGTTATCAGCAATTTGAAAAGGCTTTAGAATCCGGCAACCCGGAAAGAACCGGGCAATCAAAGGACCTAATTGCAATAATCAAACAGAACAAAAGAATTGTTGATGAATTTGAAACCTGTAAAGAAAAATTTTCCCTCCGTGTAACACACCACGATACCAAGATAAGCAATGTATTATTTGATGAAGCTGACAAAGGTTTGTGTGTAATTGATCTGGATACTTTAATGCCCGGCTATTTTATCAGCGATGTGGGCGATATGATGCGTACTTATTTATGCCCGGTAAGCGAAGAAGAAAAAGATTTTTCAAAAATAATTATCCGCAAAGATTTTTACGAGGCTGTTGTTACTGGTTATTTATCAGAAATGGGAGCGGAGTTAAATGAATTTGAAAAGCAATATTTTAATTATGCCGGTGAGTTTATGATTTACATGCAGGCCATTCGTTTTTTAACCGATCATTTAAATAATGATATTTATTACGGTGCAAAATATGAGGGACATAATTTTGTGAGGGCAGGCAATCAAATCACTTTATTACAGCACCTGCAGGAATTCATCAGTATGTCAGGCTGAGTTTGTCGAAGCCGGGTTAAGTCAGTAAGGGTTTCTTCAATTATTTATTCAATTCAATTTTTTCTCCAATTGGATGCTCCGCCTTAAAAGTAAGGCCCAGTAAGAATGCCATTGTTTGTGCAAACTGCTTTTGATACAATTGCTGATTGATTTTTACTTCTCCCTTTGGCTGTATGCCTGGCCCGATTGCAGCCATCCATATCTGGTAACTGTCTTTTATTTTATTATTGTGGCTTGTCCACTCTTCTTTTACAGCATCGCCACGTCCATGATCGGTTGTTATAAAAACGGCTGTCTTGTTTTTATAGAACGGATCGCTTTGCACATAATTCCAGATATCCTGTATCCATTTATCAACCATGTTGGCGGTATTTAAATAATCCCTGTATTGCCCGCTGTGGGCCCATTCATCCGTTTCGCCGTAAGCAATATAAAGCACTCTTGGTTTTTTGGTTTGCAGATAATGCATGGCGCCATAATGTGTAAAAACATCAAGCACTTCCTCCTCGCCAAAAGGTTTGTAAGAATCTTTTGCCAATGCGTTAATTGTTTTTTCTGTTGCATCGGTTATATCTTTTTCAAAAGGGTCAATTCCAGAATAAATCGGTTTCTTTTTTCCCTTATCATTTAACGGCTGGTCAATAACTTTAATTTTATTTGCTGTTTCAGTTGTGGTTTTTCCAAGGGGATCAAATGCAGAGTAAACAGGAAATTTACTTCTCTCTTCATTCAAAATCCTGTCAAAGGCAAACCATGCACCAAAAGCCGCCACTTTGTTTTTATATTTTGGTTGTTTGTTCAAAAACTCCAGCAAATTTGTATTTGGGTTGGCGGTATAAGCATTGCTGTTTATTAAAGTATCGGGATAGCCCGTAAATATTTCATTGTAGCCTGGGTAAGAAAACCAGTATGGGTTTGCATTATCAACTTTATTGCCTGCGTTTCTGTTGCCATAAATCTGGCCTTTATTTTCAATAATACTCCATAAAAATGGCATGATTTTTTTTCTTCTTTCAAGCGGATTGTCTGCCCAGTATTTTTTAAAAATGCCGGCACTATCATCCTGGTTAAATTTCGTGTTGTTGGCAATCGCACTGTCCATGCCGCCAAAAACTTCCTGCCAGCGCAGGCCATCTGTTGTAATGATGATGATATTTTCGGCTGTTTGAGAAATGGCAGAAAATGTAAAAAACATCAATATAAAGCCAATATATTTTTTCATGTCGAATTTTTTTACTGAATATTTAGGATATCGTAAAGTGATTTTAACCGAAAATTTTTCCAAACTAAGTCATTCGGAAATTTGGAAGTGAAGTAAATTGTTTTGATGGTATTTGGTGCCAGGTCAAAGTAATTGTCACTGAATTTTACACCATCCATTTCAAGACAAATAAATCTTGCAAATGATTTTGAAGAAATTTGGAGGGTATTTGCATGTGGGAGAATTGAAAATTCAGGATTCTGTAGTTTTTGTGATTTGGGCTCTTTAAATGAAAATGTGTTACTCCAAATTTGCAAAGGCGGCTTCCTGTTTGAATAAGTTGCTTTTACTACCACATCCTTAAAATTAAATCCATATTTTTTTTGAAATGCTACTGTATCAATTATAAATTCTGAAGTTGAAAAAAAATGTTTTGCTTCAAGATGTTTTTCTGAATCAAGCGTATCTGTGATTTCAAGTAGCAATTTATTGCTGGGTGAATAAAATCTGTAACTGGCAGTTTTAAAATTAGCTGATTCACTAGAATGCAGTTTTAAATTCAATGTATTTTTTTCAAATTTGCAAACAAAATAATCATCTCTATATGCCTCCCTAACCGCATACCACGCTGCTTTTGGTTGCCTGCTATAATCGGTAATGCTCCAGCTTGCAACGGGCCAGCAATCGTTTAGCTGCCATAAAAGTGTACCCATGTTTGCAGGCGATTTACTTCTGTGTACAGCAATGCTGTTTTTTAAAATATAATACTGCATACATTGTGATAAGTAAGTATAATCTTCAAGCGAGAGTTTGCTAAGCTTTGCTGAATCAATAAAGTAACGGGTTAAATAATGATTCAGTTTTTTAAAACCATCGCTTGCTTTTTGGTGAGATTGTATGACTGGTGATTGCAAATACCTGTCTGATGAATTGGTAAAACTTTTTATTGTATTCCAGTTAGGCATGGCCTGCATACCATACTCACTTACAAAGCGGCCGGTCTTGTTCTCAAAAACTTCCCAATCTTCCAATCCCCACCAAACGCCCCAATAATGACTATCGCCTTCAGTAAAACTTTCCTTGCGCCCCCAGCCATTTTTTGGTGAGGTAGAAACATAAGGACGACTGCCATCAAATTCATCAACCCATTTTTTAAGACTGTCCTGAAACAATCGTTTATAATCGTTCCAAACTTTGGCAGA
>JAYURR010000068.1:0-49754 GCA_043756605.1 Chitinophagaceae bacterium | reverse complement strand
AATCCTAAATGGAATGACAGTATTTACGACCTTACGCCGCAGATTTACTTTGGTAAAGGCTTTGCCCTGGAGAAGCTGGAAGAATTTGAATTTAAAATCTCACCAAAATCATTTTTTCAAACCAATACCAAACAGGCAGAAAAATTATATACCATCACCCGTGATTTTGCTGCACTTACCGGCAACGAAGTCGTGTACGATCTGTATTGCGGCACCGGCAGCATCGGCATCTTCCTAAGCAAAAATGCAAAAAAAATTATTGGGGTAGAAGTGATTGAAGAAGCCATTGCCGATGCAAAAGAAAACGCCGCATTAAACAATATTAACCATGCGGAGTTTTTTGCAGGTGATGTAATAAAAATATGCAACGATGAATTTTTTGCGCTGCATGGCAGGCCAGATGTGATTATTACTGATCCGCCCCGTGCCGGTATGCATGAAAAATTAGTTAACAAACTGCTGGAAATAGCGGCACCCAAAATTGTGTATGTAAGCTGCAACACAGCCACACAGGCCCGGGATTTGGGTTTACTGGCTGAAAAATATGCGATAGAAAAAATTCAACCGGTAGATATGTTTCCGCACACACACCATATTGAATGTGTAGTGCTGCTGAAATTGAAATAAAATTAAACAACTAAATTTGTACAATGGCTTTTAATAATTACGGAAACAGTTTTCAACGCACAACCCCCGTTGTGTTGAACCTGATTATAATAAATGCGCTGGTTTATTTAATACAGTTTATGTTTGACGGGCCGCCCACAAACAGTATTTTAAACCAAAAAATCAGCAAAGAGATAGCACTCTTTCCTTATCAAACATCTTACTTTAAACCTTACCAGTTAGTAACACACATGTTTGCACACGGTGGTTTTTTTCATTTGTTGTTTAACATGTTTGCATTGTGGATGTTTGGTACCATGCTGGAAAGAATCTGGGGACCTAAACGGTTTTTTATTTTTTACTTTGCCTGTGGCTTAGCAGCCGGTGCAGCACATTTACTTTTAGAATTTTCACCCGCTGTTGGTGCATCAGGTGCAGTTATGGGCTTGTTTGCAGCTTTTGCTTATCTGTTTCCCAATACCGAATTGATTATTTTTCCAATACCAGTTCCGGTAAAAGCAAAATATGCAGTGGCTATTTTAGCGGCTTTCGATCTTTTTGGTGGCGTATATCCTGCAGCAGGTGGCAATATTGCTCACTTTGCACATTTGGGAGGTTTGGCAATGGGGTTTATACTGGTGTTGATCTGGAACAAAACCAATAAAAAAACTTTCTATTAAAACTAACATTTCATTGTGTTATCTGTTTGTAATTTTATCAAACTAAAAAATATTAATGGGCGAGTCGGACCGGTATATTAATTATAAAATTAAAAAGCAACGCTTTACATTGGGCAGTCCTGATAATGCCCTCATGTGGTTGTTTGCCATTAACGTAGCTTTTTTTCTAATACTGCAAACAATTAGGGTTGCAATAAATGTAAATGATCATTCAAACGCTGTTTTTTATTCGCAGGTTGTAAATTGGTTTCAACTGCCCGCAAGCTTAGTTAGCCTAAGCCAAAAACCATGGACGGTTATTTCCTTCATGTTCAGCGATGTGGATATAATGAGGGCAATCAGCAATATGCTGTGGCTGTGGGCATTTGGCTCGGTGTTGCAAAATTTAACCGGCAACAGAAAAATTATTCCGGTTTATTTATATGGTGGTTTTGCCGGAGCGATACTTTTTATTGCATCAGCGTATTTAATACCAACCAATCATGCAATTATTAATTCAATTGGTTTGCTGGGTGCCAATGCATCTGTAATGGCAGTTGCTACGGCTGCTACGGCCATTGCACCTAATTACCGTTTTTTTAGAAATATACGGGGTGGCATTCCAATTTGGGTACTTACTTTAATTTATGTTGCGATTGATTTAGCCGGTGTTGCAACCGATCCGGCAGCAGTTGCAATAGCCCATATTGGTGGTGCCATTGCTGGTTTTGTTTTTGTAAAAATGCTGAAGCATAATATGGATGGCAGTGAGTGGATGAATAATTTTTACAGTTGGTTTATCAACCTTTTTAATCCAAATAAAAAAGAACAAAAAAATACTATTAAAGAACGTGTTTTTTATAACACAGGCACCAGGGCACCTTACCAAAAAACATCCAATGTAACCGGGCAAAGGGTTGATGAAATATTAGATAAGATAAGCCAGAAGGGTTACAACGCACTTACCAAAGACGAGAAAGAAATTTTAAAACGAGCCAGCGAAGATTAATCAACACATAGTTCATAGAAACGATAGAAAATCACAACTTGTCCCGCACATGCGTGGATAGCTGTGTTTTCTCTGTGTATCTATGCTACTGTATGTGGTTCAAAAAATTCCGCTCATCATTTCTTTCGCTAACTTTTAAAACAGTTAGCATTATCTTTAGGCAATGGCCGGCAATCCTTTTCGCAGATTTACAAAACACTTTTTTATTGTATTAAATATTACTACAGCAATACTTTTTTTGCTGGGCTGCTATGGATATTATTTTGATCCTCAATATTTTTGGCCCATCGGTTTTTTAACACTGGCTGCTTTTTATTTTTTACTCATACTGATTGCGTTTATTTTTTTCTGGTTTTTTATAAAACCGGTAAGGGCGTTAATATCTATCGTAGCAATATTGGTTGCATACAAACCGCTTGGTAATATAATTCCCTATCGCATCTCACACAATTTTAATAAGCAAAAAACAGATAAAGCTTTGCGTGTTATGACCTGGAATGTAGCCCAGTTCAACATTATGGAAGATAAGCAGCGCCCCGAAATAAAGAGCCAGATGCTGAATACAATAAACGAATACCAACCGGATATTGCCTGCTTTCAGGAAATGGTTGCCGAAGACAGTACAGTAACTGATCACGGACATGTAGATGCATTTTTGGAAAAACTACATTTTAAAGACTACGCTTATGCCTACAACAGTAAAGAAGATTTTTGGGGCTACGCTCATTTTGGCATCATCATTTTTTCAAAATATCCCATCATCAATAAACAAACAATCAGTTTTTATCCCAACGATTATAATTCTATTTTTCAGTATGCTGATATTGTTAAGGGCGATGATACCATCCGTGTATTTAATATTCACCTGCAATCGCTGCGGTTTAGCAAAGACAATTTAAAGTACATTGATAAGCCTTCGGTTGAAAATGAAAATACAGCCATTAAAGAATCAAAAAGCATCATCAGCAAGTTTAAAAAAGGGTTTTTAAAAAGAGAGATACAGGCTGAAAGGATACGGGCAGAAATAAATATGAGTCCGTACCCGGTAATTATAACCGGCGATTTTAACGATGTGCCAAACAGCTATGCCTATTATACCATTGGTAATAACTTTAAAAATGCTTTTGCAGAAAAAGGCAGCGGCCTTGGCCGCACTTTCAGCGGCATATCGCCGGTGTTGCGTATTGATAATATTTTTGTGGATGAAAAAATGGATGTGCTGCAGTTTGAACGGGTAAAGAAGAAACTGAGCGATCATTTCCCTGTTATAGCTGATGTTGAAATGCACAAAAAGTAATATCTTAGCGTTTCAAATGACAACAATCTACACATACCAATATTTCTGTTGCCCTTGCGGCATAGCTTAATATCTTTGTAAAAATTTACTGTTTCTTTAATTGCTCAATAAAGTTGCCACTGTACAAGAGTGATTAATTTTCACTTTTTATTAAAAAGTAAAAATTAATAAACAACTGTTGCCAATGAAGCTTAATTAATAACCAAAAGCCGGGTTCAAAATAAAAAAATGTCACTAAAAATTTATAACACTTTATCAAGAGAAAAAGAAATTTTCACCCCCATTACACCCGATCATGTGGGCATGTATGTGTGTGGCCCCACAGTTTACAGCGATGTACATTTGGGCAACTGCCGCACTTTTATTTCGTTCGATATTATTTACCGGTACCTTACTTACTTAGGTTATAAGGTTAGATATGTACGAAACATAACCGATGCCGGGCACCTGGAGGGCGACCGTGATGAAGGCGATGATAAATTCAGCAAACTTGCACGCCTGCAAAAAGTAGAGCCGATGGAAATTGTGCAGAAATATACACTTGGCTTCAGGCATGTAATGCAGTTGCTGAATAATTTGCCGCCATCTATTGAGCCAACAGCAACGGGCCATATTGCAGAGCAGATAGAAATTGCCAAACAGATTTTGGCCAACGGATATGCTTACGAAGTAAACGGAACTGTTTATTTTGATGTAGAAAAATACAATAAAGAATTGCCTTACGGAATACTTACCAACCGTAAAATGGAAGATTTATTAGAAGGTACAAGAGAACTTGGCGGACAGGATGAAAAACGTGGCCGCCTCGATTTTGCTTTATGGATAAAGGCAAAACCGGAGCATTTAATGCAATGGCCAAGCCCGTGGGGCAAGGGTTTTCCGGGTTGGCATATTGAGTGCTCGGCCATGAGTGAAAAATATTTAGGCAAAAAATTTGACATACACGGCGGCGGAATGGATTTGGCTGCAACACACCATACCAACGAAATTGCACAGAGCCAGGCCTGCTACCATACCAGCCCGGCAAACATCTGGATGCATACAAACATGCTTACGGTTAACGGAACCCGCATGAGTAAATCTTTAGGCAACGGATTTTTACCCGAAGAATTGTTTACCGGCAATCATCCGCTGCTGGAGAAAGCATACGCACCAATGACAGTAAGATTTTTTATGTTGCAAACGCATTACCGAAGCACTCTGGATTTTAGCAATGAAGCATTGCAGGCATCTGAAAAAGGATTGAAAAGATTGTGGGATGCTTATGAAACGCTGAACAAATTGGCAATGAGCAATGGGCAATTAGCAACAGATGCAGAACTTGATGCCAAAGTAAATAAACTGGTAAATGAGTTTGATGAATTTATGAACGACGATTTTAACACCGCAAAAGTTTTAGGCAGTATGTTTGAGCTGGTGCCGGTTATAAATTCTATTAAAGACGGACTGATTGCTGCTGATGCAATTGCTGCTGCAACTTTAATATTACTGCAACAAAAATTTAAAGCTTATTTAGAAGATGTTTTTGGTTTACAAAACAGCACAGCCAGTAACGAAGTACTGAGTGCTGTTATGGATCTGTTGATTGAGATTAGAAAAGAATCAAAAACAAAAAGAGATTTTGCTACCAGCGATAAAATAAGAAACCAGTTGGCAACAATAGGCATTAATTTAAAAGATGAGAAGGGTGGTGAGATGAGTTGGGATATTGTATTATTAAAAAAATAACTGGTTAGATTTAGGAAACCCGTTCTGTTGCAGAGCGGGTTTTTATTTTCAAGTGTTTATATCACCGGTTCACTCCTTTTTTTTTACCATTCACTCCTTATCCCCAATCTAATTCTTTTTTTTAATGTTTTAAAGTAAACAAAACCTTTATAACAATGAAAAGAACATTCAACAACATCTTAATGGCGGCAGCAACTGGCGCCATTATCAGCTTATCATCCTGCAATAAAGATGATGATCCCATTGTAACCAATACCATAACAGATGTTGTAGTAAGCAACGCAAGTTTCAGCGTACTGGAAGAGGCTGTGGTAAAAGCAAATTTAGCAACTACGTTAAGCGGTACAGGTCCATTTACTGTGTTTGCTCCCGATAACGCAGCTTTTGCAAGTGCTGGTATAACCTCCGCAACTGTAACATCTTTAAGTGCTACACAGTTAAGCGATCTGTTGCTGTATCACACCATCGGTTCAAAAATTCTGGCAGCATCGGTGCCTGCTGGCCCCAATGCTAAAGTAATAACTGCCGGCGGCGATTCGGTTTTTGTTACCCGTAATGCAAGTGGTGTTTACGTAAATGGTATTAAAGTTGCCGTGGCAGATATTGCTGCAGATAATGGCGTTATACACCAGCTAACAAAAGCATTAAACAAACCATCTGGCAATATTGTAGCAACCGCACAGGCAGCAGGCTCCGGCCTCGACTCATTGGTTAAAGCAATCGTACGGGCTAACAACGCACCCGGCGGAGACCCCACATTAATTGCCACCTTAAGCTCGGCAACCATTACCGTGTTTGCACCAAGCAATGCAGCATTTACCCAATTGTTAAGCGCATTGGCCACAAACGATATAAACAATATTCCGGTTGCTACGCTATTGGCAGTGTTAAGGTATCATGTTGTTGGAGGCAGGGCATTTTCATCTGATCTGGCTAATGGTAATCTGGCTATGCTGGCAGGCGGAAATACCACTATTAATTTAACCAATGGCTCTGGCGGCGGCCCAACTATTAAAGGCAATGGCAACGGTACCAATCTATCAAACATTGTTGCAACTAACCTCATGTGCCGCAATGGAGTGGTGCATGTTATTGATAGGGTTTTATTACCTTAATAAATAATTGAATGATCTTAATTACATCAACGGTGAACAATTTTTAATTTTCGCCGTTGATGTTTTTATAATGCTGCCAAAATTATGTTCTCACACAGATACCGCTATTTTTTTATTGCAGGGTTAGCCGTTTATACTTACTTAAACACCTTGCTTTGCGAAGTTTATACCTATTTCAATATAGAAATAGAATGGTATTATGCTTTTGCAACCATTGCCATGGTAACCCTGTTTATTTGGGAAGCCAGCCGCCTGATGGAACCGGTATTTATAAAACAGCTTAACACTGCCAATAATAAAATTAAAATACTGATTTTCTTTTTTGCCGCAGCTTCTTTTTTAACAACCTTGCTAACAACGGGCATCGTTTTTTTGGTAAGCATGGTTTTACATAATCATAGTTTTGCTGAAACATTAATGCCGCTAAAACTCAACCTGATTTATGCCTGGCTGGCAAACCTGCTTTTTCATTTGCTGAACGCCATTGTGTTTTATTTTAAACAATATAAATCCAAATGGATTGAGGCGGAAGCGTTGAAACGAATGACCGCACAGGCAGAACTGCAACTTGTAAAAAGCCAGATTAATCCACATTTTTTGTTTAACAACCTCAATGTACTATCTGCCCTGGTTATGAAAAACAACAATGAAGCAAACCGGTTTATTGAAGAGTTTTCAAAAGTGTTCCGGTATATTTTAAACAACCACGATAAAGAACTGGTAGATATTAAAACCGAACTGAATTACATAAAACCATATATTTTTTTATTAGAGAAAAGATTTGCAGAAGGTTTGAATATTTCGCTGAATATACCAGCATCAGGAGAAAAATTCTACATCATTCCTGCATCTTTACAAATGCTTATTGAAAATGCCATTAAGCATAATGTTGTTAGTAAAAACCGGCCCTTGCATATTGATGTACACCTGAACGGAAACAACACGCTGGTTGTTACCAATAATCTGCAATTGCGGGAATCGGTTGATGACTCAACCAAAATAGGGTTAAGCAATATTGTAAAAAGATATTGGCTGGTTAGTGGCAAAAAAGTAGAAGTACATAAAGATGATGAAGCTTTTACAGTTACATTACCCTTGCTTACTTTAAATTAAAATAGGCCATGAATATTTTAATTATAGAAGACGAACAGCTTGCACAGGAACGGTTGCTGCTTTTACTTAAAGCTTACGACCCCGCAATAACAATTGCCGGCTGCCTGGACAGTGTGGAAGAAACCGTTAACTGGCTTAACACAAAACCACACCCCGATTTAATTTTGCTGGATATACATTTATCTGACGGGCAGAGTTTTGAAATTTTTAAAAGAACGCAAACACAAAAGCCTATTATTTTTATAACCGCTTACGAAAATTATGCTATTGATGCTTTTGGCCTTTTTAGCATTGATTATATTTTAAAACCTGTTACAGCCGAAGCTTTGGCGGTTGCTATCAATAAATACAAAAACCTTAAAGATATTTTTATACCTGCGGATTACCGCTTGCTGATGGAGCAGGTAAAAGACAATTACGCAGCAAATTACCGCAACCGGTTTTTAGCAAAAGTGGGACAAAGGTTATTTTTTATTGCTGCCGCAGATGTGGCTTATTTTGCAGCAGATAATAAAATTGTTTTTTTAATTGACAGAGAAGGAAACCGTTTTGTAATTAACAGCACTATCGAAAAACTGGAAACAGAACTTAATCCAAAATATTTTTTCAGGCTCAGCCGTAAAATTATTATACATGCTGATGCTATTGAGCAGGTAAAGCCTTACCAAAGTAACCGGCTTAAATTACAGTTAAAGGGTATTGCTGCACCAGAAGAAATTATCATCAGCCGGGAAAGAGTGGCCGATTTTAAGCAATGGGCAGATAATTAAAACGCTGATTGGACTATTGTTTTTTTTGCAGACCTTAGGGCAAAATTTTATTGATGCCACACATTGCCCATTTATCCAAAGACAAAAAATTTAAAAAAATACTTGAGTTTCAGGAACCGTTTATTTTGGCTAAAAGAAAAAATGTACACCTGCATTTGTGCAACTCCATAATGAGCCAGCAGTTGAGTACAAAAGTGGCCGATGTTTTTCACCGCAGGTTTTTAGCTTTATACAATGGCAAAAACCCCACAGCAGCACAAATAGCCGCAACGCCTTTTGAAACTTTACGGGGCATTGGTTTAAGTAATGCCAAGGCTAATTATGTTTTAAATGTTTGCAATTTTTTTATTGAAGAAAAAATAACTGATGCCATGCTGCATAAAATGAGTAATGAAGAACTCATTAAATATCTTACACAAATAAAAGGCATTGGCCAATGGACGGTGGAAATGGTGTTGATGTTTACTTTAGGCAGAGAAGATGTTTTTGCACTGGATGATTTGGGCATACAACAGGCAATTTGTAAACTCTACAAAATTGATGCGGCCGATAAAAAAGCAATGAAAGAAAAAATGCTCAGCATATCAAAAAAATGGAGCCCGTACCGAACCTACGCCTGCAGGTATTTGTGGGGATGGAAAGACAATACACCTAAAACCCCCTCCGCCACCTGAAGGGGGAACTTTGCAGTTCATAATTTGAAATTTCTTTTCCTTTTGTATAAAAATTAAGCCTCCTGAAAATCAGGGGGCTATTTAATATTTTGGAGTAGGGTTTAGTAATCCTGGCTTAGAGGATGAATCATCAACTCATCAATAACCACATGCTTTGGTTGCGCAATAATGTATTGAATTGCATTGGCCATGTCTTCGTTTTTTAACCAGTCATCGTGGTTGGCGCTGCCTTGCGGATCGGCATGAAAAGAAGAATCTACCAGGCCGCTGTAAACTACACTTACTTTAATTGCAAAAGGCCGCAACTCTTTTCTGATGGCTGCACTAAAACCTTCCTGTGCATATTTACTGGCGCAATATAAAGCGCCGCCACTGAAAGCCCTTTTAGCCACATCGCTTGCCACATTAATAATGTGCCCATCTTTTTTTTCTTTCATAGCAGGTATTGCAGCCTTACAAAATAGAAATGTTCCTTTTGTGTTGGTGGCAAATAATTCATCCCAATCTGTTGCAGTAATATTTTCGGCATTATCAAATACGCCATAGCCGGCGTTATTGATAAGCACATCTATTTTGCCAAATTTTTGTAACATGGTTTTTATGGCGTCGTTTGCAAAACTTTCATCAGCAACGCTACCAACAAAAATTTCGGCTTTGCTGCCCAGCTTAATAATTGCTGCTTGCAGCACTTCCAGCTCTTTTTGGCTGCGGGCCACCAAACCAAGGTTTGTATTAAACGCAGCAAGCGATAATGCAATGGCCTTACCAATTCCTTTGGAGGCACCGGTTATTAAAATTGTTTTGCCCGAAATGTTTGTCATAAAAAACTTTAAAAATTGATGAGTGCAGTTATTTGCTCCAGGTATTTTTTATCTGTTTCATCAAATTGATTTAATTCGGCAGCATCAACATCCAGCAAGCCAATTACTTCTCCGTTCTTTATTAGCGGCACCACAATTTCAGATTTAGATAAGCTACTGCAGGCAATATGGCCAGGAAATTTTTCTACATCAGGCACAATTAAAGTTGATGCATTTTGCCAGGCAGCGCCGCAAACGCCACGGCCTTTTTTAATTCGGGTGCAGGCTACCGGTCCTTGAAATGGGCCGAGAACAAGTTCAACTTCTGATCCGTTTGCAGGTGAAGGCTTAATCAAATAAAACCCAACCCAAAGCCATCCAAACTGTTCTTTTAATGCTGCACATACATTCGCAAGATTGGCAACCAGATCAGGCTCACCTTCAAGCAATCCTTTTATTTGTGGAATGAGCGATTGATAAATTTCGGCTTTGCTGCCTTGTATAATCGTTAAGTCTTCTGCCATGTGGCAAAGGTACAAAAGCAACTCTTTGTTTGTAAAATTATCCCACAACGGCACAGAGGCCACAAAGTATTTTCTTTGTGAGCTTAGCGGCTTTGTGGCAAACTTCTATTTTTTTTCAAGAATCATATCGCTGTAAGAAAGCGAACAAAAATCTTCCGCAGCAATTCCAAACAAAGCCGCATATTCATCGCATTGCGCCTGTAATTTTTCTTTGCCAATGGCTCCATCTTTATCAATGGCTTCTACCTCCACAAAAGTTCCCAGGCCTTCAACGGTATCAAAATGAAATTTTACGTTGCTGATAAAATAGATCTTTCTTCTTTTATCAACCACAGCTTTTGTGCCCAGCGTTTTTATTAAAATTTCTTTCAGTGTTTTATCAGGCTGATGTTGATACAACAAAACATGGCTTGATTTGGCTCCCGCAAAATCTTCCCTTTCATAATGTATCAGGGCATTTTCAATATTACCTTCACGCAGTTTTAATCTTCCCTTCTCTACATTAAAATAGGTGTCAATCTGATGATCTTCTCCGATAAATAATGGATCGTGTTGCAGGAGTATCGCTTCCAGCGAAGCAATATCTTTTGCCTTCGCTTTAAATTCTATATTAAGTATCGCCATGCAATAAAGATAAGTAGGATTTATCCTTGTTAAAAAAACAACATTTTTATTTTGCTATTGCAATTGCCATAATAAATTTAGATATTACAGTAAATTAAGGGTATGCTATCACGGAGAAAATTTATACGCAACGTAGCACTTGGCACCAGCGGACTTTTATTGGGTGCCGAAAGTTTTGGAAATTTTGTAGTTGGTAAAAAACCGAAAGTGATCATTATTGGTGCCGGCTTTGCAGGTTTGGCGGCAGCTTACAAATTACAACAGCGAAAAATTGATTTTGTAATACTGGAAGCCAGAAACCGTATTGGTGGCCGGGTTTTTAGCCATACGATTGATGCCAATGAAAAATTAGTGGTAGAGCTGGGCGGCGAATGGATCGGCAATTCGCACCACCGCATGCTTGAACTGTGTGAGGAGTTTAAGTTGAAAACGTTTGACAATTATTTAAACAGCAGACTTATTTACAAAGGCGAATATTTTGATAAAGGCCAATGGGGTTTTACAAAAGAGTGGGATGCAAAATTTAAAAAGATGAAGGCCGATTATAAAAACCTGACAGATGCCGGTGCCAGAAAATTAGACAAGATAGATTTTTGGCGCCACCTGGTAAACAACGGCTGCGATGGTAAAGACCTTGAACTGAAAGAACTGATGGACAGTACTGATTTTGGTGAAAGCCTGCGCCACGTAAGTGCCTACGCCGCCATTGGCGAATATGCCGAGAGCAACGATACCAATGAGATGGATAGAAAAATAACAGGCGGAAACGACCGCCTTGCTTACGCTTTTAAAGATGCCATTGGCGATGACAAAATAAAGCTGCAACATAAAGTGCAAAAAATTGAGCAGGGTGCCAAAGTAAAAGTAACCTGCGATGGCGGCCAGGTTTTTGATGGCGACTTTATTATTTGCACCATACCAACTTTTAGCGCAAAAAAAATAAACTGGCAGCCAGCTTTACCGCCCGAAACCAAACTGGCCATGAACGAACTGCAATACGCAAGGATAAATAAAAATGCCCTGCTGTACAGCGAACGTTTCTGGAAAGATGAAAGCTTTGATTTGGTTACCGACCAACCCAGCCATTATTTTTATCATGCCACTAAAGACCAGCCATCTAAAAAAGGTGTTTTAATTTCTTATGCCATTGGTGATAAAGCCCCGGTTATAAAAGCGCAAAGCGATGCCTGGAAAGCAGACATGGTAAACACTAACCTGAAACCCGCCTTTGGCGATACCAAACAATTTTTAGAAAAGCAGGAAGACTATTACTGGGGCGATGATGAATACAGCAAAGGTGCTTATGCCATGTATGGCGTTGGGCAATGGTTTGGCATTTTACCGGTGTTGCAAAAACCTTTTATGCGTACACATTTTGCCGGCGAGCATTTATCTGATGCATGGCAGGGTTTTATGGAAGGGGCGATTGAGACCGGGGAAGCGGCGGCGGCGATGATTAAATAATTTGTTCTGTTATTTATTTAGTCTTTTTTGCTTTGGTAAGTAATTGTTGGCCGAAACAATTTTTTTACCTGTTTTATTTTCAAGATCTTTTCTGGCCTTACCGGCTACAGAACCCCCTTGTTTTGCCGCTTTTTTATTTTCTATAAAACCTTTTGGATTCTTTGTTTTTACAATTGCAGTTGTTGAAGCTTCTCCAAGCATGGAAAAAATCAACTCAAGGTCGTTCATGTGGTCACGTAGGTTTTGGCTTTTTAATCCTTTTACTTTTTTATACTCAGAAGGAGTTAGACCAAAAGTTGCTTTCGAAATTTCAGCCGTTAGAATTGCATATTCTTTTTGTTCTTTCACCCCTCTTGTTTTCCATTCGTCAGTCAGCTCTTCACGAATAGCGATACTACGCATTCTTTTTTCAATCCAATCATCCGGGTAGCCTTTAAGCTTGTATAACTCCCGGGTGCGCTGGGTTGCCAGTTCGGGGTTTTCTATTTCATCCAATCTGTCGGAACCAACCTGTGCCAGCCATAATTTGAAAGGCTCTGCTTTTGGAGAAGGGATTGATTGAATAATTCGTAAAAGCCCTTTAGCATCTGCAGCCTGAACCTTACGCCTTTTGCCATCTGCAGCTTCCATTTCAACCAGGGTACAAATTGTACCCCAGTTGCCTTTAAGTTGTTCATCACGGCTTTGCATCCTTTTTATGTATTGCTTTACGTCATTACTATCGGTAAGCACCTCAACAACATCCTGAACAGAAAAATACCACTTCTGTTCCTGTTCAATCCATGCTGAACGTATTTGTTTGCTTTCAAACAGTTTAATATTAATCATATTCAAATTTAAGAATAAAGAGGGATTAACAGAAAACCGCCCAGCCAAAGACTGAGCGGTTCAAATAATTGTCATCAAAAAACCCTACCTCACCAACTTCAACTCATCAATAATATTTTTTGCACCACCTAATTTATCAATGCACCAAAGTACATAACGCACATCTACATTAATGGTGCGGTTAAGGTCTTTATCAAATGCAATTTTGTGGCTTAGGGCCTCGTAGTTGCCATCAAAAGCAAGGCCTATTAAATTGCCGCTGCCATCAATAACCGGGCTGCCGCTGTTACCACCGGTAATATCGTTGGTGGTAATAAAACCAACAACCAGATCGTTGGTACGCTTATCAAGGTACTGGCCAAAATCTCTTTTCTTTAAAAGTTCAACCTGTTTTGCAGGCAGGTCAAATTCATAATCGCCGGCTTTGTATTTTTCAAGTATGCCCTTGCTGGTGGTTACATAATCGTAAAACACTGCATCACGTGGGCGGTAACTTTTAACCGCACCGTAACTCACCCGCATGCTAAAGTTTGCATCGGGATACATTTTATTAACCGCAGCCGGGTTCATCTCCATAATACCTTTTAAATACAGTCTTCCCAGTTCATCATTTTTTGTACGGAACTCGGTTGACAGACTTGCATATTTGCTGTTGTAATTTTTTACAAAAGCACTGGCGTAGGCAAAAGCAGGGTCTTCCTGCAATGCAGATGCTGTTGGGTTATCTGCAAATGTTTTCCATTTTGCATCATCCAGCATCATGGTGTTTGCAAAAACATCACGTGCCCAGGCTTTAAAAGTAGCTTCATCATTTAAACTCCCGTAGGCTTTTTTAATGCCTTCGTAAAAACCAATAGGGTGCTGGCTTTTATCTACATCGTTGTAAAACATCATGGCAGTTGCAGCCAGTATTTTTTCATCGCTTGGCAAATCCTCTCCTTCTTTAAATGCATTTCGGGCAGTATTAGCTGCATCAATTGCTTTTTTAAGATCGGCAGCCGGCGTGTTTGTTTTTATCAGCAATGCTTCCAAAGAAATTAAACGGGAGGCGCTGGCTGCCAACGGCGAACCTAAAACACCTTCATTTAAATATTGGCGTTGTATGCTGTAAGGGGTCCAGGCGGCATAATTTTTTGCATAATCAGCCATTACATTTTCATATTCAGGTTTTCCTTTTGCCCAGGCATTAAATTTATTTTCGTAATCCTGCTTTTGATCATACACTTTGTACTTGATCAGTTGCTTTGTTTCGCCATCAAAAAATTTCCAATAATTTGCAACGCCTGCATAGTTATCTGCCAGCTTTAATTTTACTGCAGGGTCTTTTATCATTTGCTCATGCATCAACTTTAAACGTACATCACGCAGGCCAACCAATGATGGATTTTCAATTTCGTTTTTCAGTTTAATGCCATAGCTGGTTTCGTAACGGGTGGTACCGCCAGGGTAACCATATATCATGGCAAAATCGCCATCTTTAATTCCTTTAATGCTTACCGGTAAAAAATGTTTTGGTTTAAGCGGAACATTTTCTGCACTGTATGCAGTTGGCTTTCCATCTTTACTTGTATATACCCGAAACACCGAAAAATCGCCGGTATGGCGTGGCCACTCCCAGTTATCGGTGTCGCCGCCAAACTTACCAACACTCTCTGGTGGCGCACCTACCAAACGAATATCTCTGTAAGTTTTATACACATACATGATGTGCTGGTTGCCCTTAAACATTGGATAAATTCTACCGGCCAGTTCATTTTCTTTATCGGCAACTTTATCGGTGATGGCTTTATAAACATCAACAATTTTTTTAACCCTGTCGGCGTAGGTTAAGCCTTTCAGTTGGTCCTCTACTTCTTTGGTAACATCTATAATGCGATCTAAAAACTGAACCGTTAAGCCGCTTTTTATTTCCTGGCCCTGGTTGTAGGCATAAAAACCATCCCGTAAATAATTATGCTCTACAGTACTGGCTGCAGAAATAGCGCTGTATCCGCAGTGGTGGTTTGTAAAAATCAAGCCCTGGCTGCTTACAATTTCGCCGGTACATCCCCCACCAAAAATTATGATGGCATCTTTTAAAGATGATTTGTTGATGGAGTACAATTGCTCTTTGGTAAGTTTCAAACCTTTTTTAACCATATCTGCATAAACCTGCTGGCCCAGCAACATGGGTAACCACATGCCTTCATCGGCCTGCGCTTTAAACAGGCTGAGCGATAGCGCAACCATAATAATAATCTTCTTCATATAGATTTATTTTTTAGGAGACAAATTTAATCATTAATTGTTTACCTCACCTGCCTTCTGTCACTTAAAACACATCAACATTCTTTTTTCATTATCTTTATCTTTGTTGTTTAACCTTATAACTGCCGATGCCTCTATTTGATATCAAGCTTCCAAAGTCAATTGCCCGGGCACTTAATTTACCCATCAGCAATCCCCGGAGCCAGCAAATTAAAGTGCTAAAAAAGCTTTTGAAAAAAGCAAGGTTTACCGAGTTTGGCCAGCGTTATCGCTTTGATGATGTTTTGATGAGCAACCACCCCGGTAAAAAATTTCAGGAAAACGTTCCTACATTCGACTATAATAAAATTTACGATGCCTGGTGGTATAAAACCAAAGAAGGTATTCCGGATGTGTGCTGGCCGGGCGTTATAAAATATTTTGCACTCAGCAGCGGCACCAGCGATGCTACCAGCAAATTTATTCCCATTACAAAAGATTTGATACGGAGCAACACCGTTACCAGTTTTAACCAGTTGCTTAGTTTAACAAAATACGATCACATACCACGCAGCTCTGTTGGTAAAGGCTGGCTGATATTGGGTGGCAGCACACAATTGCAAAAAGGGCCAACTTATTTTGCTGGTGACCTTAGCGGTATTCAGCAAAGAAATATTCCTTTCTGGTTTCAGGGCCTGGGACTTTATAAACCCGGTAAAAAAATTGCCAAAGTAAAAGATTGGGCAACCAAATTAGAAGAGGTTGTAAACAATGCACCCAACTGGGATATCGGTTTTATTGTGGGTGTGCCAGCCTGGCTGCAGTTGTGTATGGAAAAAATTATTGAAAAGTATGAGTTGAAAAATATTCATGAAATGTGGCCCAACCTGGCTTTTTATGTGCATGGTGGCGTGGCAATGGAACCTTACAAAAAAGGGTTTGATAAATTATTAGGCAAGCCCATTACTTATATTGAAACCTATTTGGCCAGCGAAGGTTTTTTGGCTTACCAAAACCGGCCCGATGCTGCAGGCATGCACCTTGCATTGAACAACAATATGTTTTTTGAGTTTGTACCTTTTGATAATAAAAATTTTGATACAGAAGGAAATATGGTTGATGAACCGGAAGCTTTTATGATTGATGAAATTGAAGTGGATAAAGATTATGCCATTTTAATAAGCACCAATGCCGGAGCCTGGCGTTACGCCATTGGCGATACCGTGAGGTTGGTTGATAAAGAAAGAAGTGAGATCATCATCAGCGGCCGCACCAGGCATTTTTTAAGTTTGGTTGGCGAGCATTTGAGTGTAGATAATATGAACAAAGCTATTGAAATGGTAAGCGAAGATCTTAATATTTCTATACCGGAATTTACAGTGGCCGGTGTGCCTTTCGGCATTTTTTTTGCACACCAATGGTATGTTGCAACCGATGATAAAGCCGATGCAGAAGATTTAAAAATACGCATTGATACAAAACTGAAAGAACTGAATGATGACTACGAAGTGGAACGTAAGCATGCCTTAAAAGATATTATGGTTACCGTTTTACCCGAAAGTACGTTCATGAATTTTATGAAATCGAAAGGCAAAATTGGCGGCCAGCATAAATTTCCTCGGGTGTTAAAAGGGAAGCCGTTGGAAGAGTGGCAGATGTTTTTAAAGGGAGAAAAAATATCTTGATTTCTGTTACAGTAATTAAGTTTTGCGATTGTAAATTCGTGCCTCTAATTCATATAATACACAACTTAATAGATGATCACCGGGCACGCAATGCCTTTATCCCTGTTTCCAAATTTATAAATTAAACCGGCAGATGTGCTGTGGTAATGATCCTGCAGTTTTGGATTGGCCGATTGACTGAACCCATCCAGGTAATCGGTAAAAATAAACCGGTAAGATGTTTCAATATTTACAGAAAACCGGTTTGATATTGGATACTCTGCACCAACACCAACCGGCACCGAAAAAAGCGCACGTGGCGTACCATGTGCATTATCAACTGCAAGCCCGTCAATAACATCCGAGCCCTCTCCAAAAACTTTTGTATCCATGCGGCTGTAATCTTTTCTTGTTTTTATTATTGAAACACCGGCACCAGAAAAAATGTATGGCATAATACCTTTGTCTTCATAATTTTTACCCAGAATATTCCACACAAGCTGGCCCGAAAATTCTTTAACCGAGCTGGTAAAGTAAAAGTTACGTTGCTTTCTGTATTCAGGTACAGCATACCGGCTATCATCACCTTTTAGTTTTGCAATGCTGATGTGTAAACGGGCTGATAAAAAATGATTGATTGGCTTTTTTGCAAATACAGAAAACCCAGGCTGCATCGTACGGAACGAGCCGAGCTTTTGGGGCGTAAGATCGCCCTGGTAAACATAAATGCCGCCATTAAGGCCCACACTCATATCCTTATAAAACTGTGCATTACTTTTTATTGAAAAAGATAAAAAGGCAATCAATGCAATGGCTGTAACTCCTGGTTTCAAATGCTTTGTTTTTTTGGTTAAAGTAACAAAGCAGCGTTGTGGTAATTAATACTTCTTCTTTATTAAAAATAAGAGGTATAAAAGAGTAGCAGTATTTACATGCAGAAGATTTTTTTATTGTAACGACGGATTAGAAACTGAATTGTATGTAAAACTGTTAAATGAATCTTAATAAAAACATCAGCTTTAAAAACCACATGTAATTCAATTTTACATAATTAAAAATCCTTTCTTAAATTTAGCAGATGGTTGATGCGTTTTTAAAAGGTCTGGCGATAAGTTTGCTGCTTATATTTTCTGTAGGCCCGGTTATATTTACAATTATAAAGCAAAGCATAAATCATGGCAGGCGTGGCGGATTTAGCTTTATAATTGGTGTGTGGATAAGTGATTTGATATGGGTTGTGATAAGTAATGGTTTTAGCGAGGCTATAAAAACACTCTTAAACTTTAAAGTACCTATCGGAATTGGTGGCTGCGCTTTTTTAATTGGAATGGGTATTTATTTTGCCTTTATTAAAAAAATTGAACCTCGCCGTAAACAGGAGCCTGTTGAAATTGCCGGCGATGAATATACACCTACCGGAAAAAAAACAAATTACTTTGCCATCATCACGTCGGGTTTTATCATCAATACCTTAAACCCCGGATTGATATTTTTTTGGATTTTTATGGCAGCATCGCTGGCATCGCAATACAATTTTAAAGAGCGCATTATAATTTTTACAACCTGCCTGGCTGTAAATATGCTGGTTGATATTGGCAAAGTATTGGGCGCAGGTTACATTGGTAAAAAATTAAGCGATCGGGTAATACTTATCATCAACCGGGTATCGGGCGCATTGTATCTTATTTTTGGTTTTGTAATTCTGGGTGGCATAATTTACACATTGGTAAAACATTAACAGTAAATATCTGCTCAGCAACAGTTTCACTTTTTAATTTGCTGAATGAAACCGATACTGCCAATGCTGCTTTTTATAACTACTACATCCTTTTCGCAATCGGCAGATTTTATTCAGCTTAAAAAAAACAACAAAACCATTATTTCTTTTTACAGTGGGACGAACATTGGATTTACATCCGAAAGCGGATCGTATATTGATGCAATGATCAATGGTATTAAAAACGACACTTTATATCTGCAGCAATTTATTGTGCGTTACTTGCCAACAAATTTTGGTACTTATATTGTTGATACCGTAGGCAGCTATCGCTATAAATATCATTACAACCAGATATTGGCCATTGGCCGAAACGAAAAAACCAATTTTAATGTAAAGGGCAGCGGTGCCGCATTATTGGGTGGTGGTGCCGTACTCAGCTTAGCCAGCGGCATTATTTATGTGGCCGATAAAAAAAAAT
Source organism: Chitinophagaceae bacterium (assembly GCA_043756605.1). Lineage (GTDB taxonomy): Bacteria > Bacteroidota > Bacteroidia > Chitinophagales > Chitinophagaceae > Ferruginibacter. The sequence continues at coordinate 30,455 of JAYURR010000068.1, read as the reverse complement.
TCAGTGCACCCCTATTGCTTGCATCTGTTGGTTTAGGAACACTTGGTTATTTTATGGCTAAAGGAAGTAAACACAGAGGGGCTTTTATCATTGGCAAAAAATATAAACTGGTTTATATGAACATGAGCAATAAACAGGGTTAATCTTTATATTGCATTAAAACAGCTTTACTTGCAACGCCCAAAACTGCAGCATGAAAAAAACCTGGCTCATACTTAAAAAAATATTCTTCTGGGTTTTTGTATTGCATACTATCTGGTTCCTGATATTTATTGTAAAAAAATTCTCTGTTGCCGATTTTCCAATTGCCAACCTTAAAACAAAAATGCTGATTTTTATTTCGGTTGTTTTAGTTGTTGGGCTCACTTATTATTTCTGGCTACGCCATATTTTGTTTGTAAAAAAGGCCGCCATTGTTTTTCGGGAGGTTTTTTTTATAGCCTACATCTCATCTACCTTATATTTATTATTGGGTATTGTATTTAGCCCGCCCATTACTTTAACACAGGTTGGCAGTATATTACAGGGCCATGGCCTTAGCAGAGATTATGTGAGTTACGATGATATGGGCACTAATATTAAACTGGCCGTAATTGGAAGTGAGGATCAGCAATTTCCCGATCATGATGGGTTTGATATTAAAGCCATAAAACTGGCGATGAAGTATAATAAACGCCACCCAAATAAAGTACGGGGCGCAAGCACCCTAAGCCAGCAGGTTGCAAAAAATGTTTTTCTGTGGCAGGGTGGTGGTTTTTTAAGAAAAGGGATTGAAGTGTTTTTTACCTTTTCCATTGAAGGTGTTTGGACCAAACGAACCATACTGGAACGGTATTTAAATGTTGCCGAAATGGGCCCTGGTATTTTTGGTGTGCAGGCTGCAGCAAAAAAATATTTTAATAAAGATGCTAAAAATTTAACCGCCGCAGAGGCTGCACAAATTGCTGCCTGTTTACCAAACCCTAAACGGTTTACAGTAAAACCTTTGAGTGGTTATGTTGCCAGTCGATCTGGAAATATAATGCGGCAAATGAGTAATTTGGCGGGAGATGCTGATGTGCAGGCGATAGTGAGATGATTTTTATGGCAATTTATTTACTGCATTAATTGCCTTCTCTAATCTTTCTTCATAACCTCCGCTAATTTCAACCCAAGGCACATTTTGATTAATGAGGATGTCTTTATAATGACAATATAATTTTTGCCTGGAAATTAAATCAGGATATTCTCTCAACTCGTCTTTTACCCAGGGCATATCAATATTGCAGAGTAAATACAAATCGTATTTTCTTTCGGCAATGCGGTTCAGTATCCAATGATGGCATTTATCAAAAACAAATTCGCACCATACCTGCATTACGTGCATGTCGGTATCAATGAAGATGGTTGATGGTTGATGGTTGATGGTTGATAGTTGTTGAACAGCCAACTCTTCTGCGGCAATTTGTCCTTTGGCAACATCCAACAAATTTTCATAGGTATATGCTTTGCCATTTTTTAAAAGATATTCCCTCGCATATTCTTCTACCCACATGGTATTGTAATGTGCAGCAAGTTGTTTGCACAAAGTGCTTTTACCTGTTGATTCGGGGCCTATGATTACAATTTTTTTAAGCATTATTTTTTTTATAACGGTTCAGGTCAATAATAAAAGTAACTACAAAAAAAACAAGCATACCAAAGCGCAGCCATTTTCTAAAACTATCAGCCGTTGGTACAGCCAAAACGTACACAGTAAATAACAATATAAGTACCGCTTTAATAATCAGCATTAATTTTCTATTTCTCATTCCACCTGGGTTTTGCTTTTAATACTTTTTTAAGCACGGGGCAGTCAGCATCATGTGCCCCGGGTATGTAACCTGTACTCATAATAAATTCGTTCACAATTTCGCCACCGGTAAATTTAAAAGTAGCTTTAAATAGTTTTGTCCACTCTTGTTTTGTTTTGGGGTGATGATGAGCCAGCCAGTTTTTAAAAGAGCCAAATTCTTTTTGCAGGGCAAGAATGGTTTTTGCATTTTCGATTGCTGCATTTATTTTAAGCCGGTTGCGTATTACGCCGGCATCGTTCATCAGGCGTTCAAAATCCTTTTCTTTATAAGCGGCAATTTTTTTTATATTGAAATTGTGGTAGGCTTTGCGAAAACTCTCCTGTTTGTTCAGGATGGTGGTCCAGCTAAGGCCTGCCTGGTTAATCTCCAAAACCAACCGGCAAAAAAGTTCATTATCATCATCAATAGGAAAACCATATTGTGTGTCATGATAAATTTTGTGAACGGTTTGTTCGCCCGGTTTTAGTGTGCTGATAAATGTACAGTAACTCATGTTTTATTTAGTTTCGCTTTTTTCATCCACTCAAATAAACCAAATACAGCCATTATTAATAGTACCACATAGTAAACACTTGTAAACACATAATGTTTTGCAAAATAGAGTGGTATAGATGCTATATTGGTTGCAATCCACCAGTACCAGCTTTCTACTTTCTTTTTTGTCATTAGCCACATGCCAGTAAATGCCGTTGCAGATGCAAGGGCATCGGCCCAGGGAATTACGCCCTCAAAAAAAGCAGTTTTCAAATACGTGAGTGCTGAAAAAATGCTGATGTAAAAAAACAGGAAAAAAGTAATTTGCTGTAACCAGTCTTTTTTACTCGAGTAAGTTATAAGTAATGCAATTTCTTTTAGCTGATTCCTCTTGGTCCACATATACCAGCCTGAAACACTCATGATGGTGTAATATAAATTTACCGTAGCCTCTCCTAAAAGCTGTTGCTTAAAACTTATATAAATGTAGATGATGGTATTTATCAACCCCACCGGATAAACCAGAATATTTTCGGCACGGCTATACCATACACTGGCAATGCCTGCAAACACGGCAACATACTCGTACCACGTTGTGTGTTGCATACCTGTAATAAACTGCTGGTAAATTTCGGCTAAGCTCAATTGGTTGGTTTTGTGTTTCGGTAAAATCTGAAAGGCCGAAGATAACGGATTCCTTTATTGGTTTTAAAACGGGTGCCAATTTGTGTCCATTGTCCTTTTCCATCAAACTTCCACACAATAAAATGTAAATGCGGAAAATATGTGTATCCCGAGTTGCCGCTTAATGCAATTACCTGGCCTTGCTTTACCTGGTCGCCAACTTTTATTAACAAACTTTCATTACGCAAATGCCAGTAACCCGATCTGCTGCTGTCGTTGTGTTGTATCACAATATAATTTCCATCTGGCCGGTATTTTGTATTTCCTCCACCCCTTTTTCCATCGGCCTTTATGCGTATTACAACACCATCTTTTACCGCACAAACTTTTGTTCCTCTCTTCATTTTAAAATCAAGTGCAGCACGGTGCTTATGTGTGTAGCGGCTAAAGTAACCCTGTACCAGTAAATGTGCTTTATTTTCCTGGTAAGGGAGATGATATACGTAACTGCTGTCATCTTTAATAATTCCTTTTTGTAGCAGTTTTAATTGTGGGCGTAACGGGTTATTACTTACACTGCAACCTGATAAGAATGATGAAAAAACTAAAACAATTGAATATATAGCCGTGTATCTTTTCATTTTTATTAATAAAGCAAATATAAAACCTCAATAGTTTACATAATGCAGATGACTATCTGATAATACAGGCGTACACAGCCGATCTATATTTTTATTTATTTTACAAACCCATTTGCTATCTGTATCTTGAGAAATCTGCAATCGTTTCGCTTTTGCGTTTTGATGTACTGCTTACCTGTCATTCTTTTTATCATCTTTTTAGCTTCTTTGTCAAAGGGCAGAATATCTAAAAAATTTAATGTCCTTTTATATGAAGCAATTTGCCATGTTATTAAGATTGTTATTTTCTTATATCATTATTTATACAAAGCAAATCATGTTTTTTGTATTGCTGCTTACTATAAGTATGTACGGTTTTACACAGGAGTCTGATCTTTTTCGCAAGGCCGGGCACAAGAGCGAACTGAAAACAATTTCCATTTCGCCCGATAATAAATATTTTATTTCTATAGAGAATGACACCCTCGCCATACTTTGGGATATTGCTAGCGGGCAACAGCTAAGAACCATTAAACATGTAGAGGCAGCCAGTTTTAAAAACAATACTTCTATTTACCTGGCCATGAATGATAAGACCTTTAAACTCATTGACCTGGCTGGCCAAACAATTAAAACATATGCATCAAAAGGGGCAAAGTATAATTTTACCAACAGGTATGTATATGACAAAACACCCAGAATGTTTTATCCCGAAAAAGGATTTTATATTTTTGGGGATGATGTTTTTGATTTTGAAAAAGGATATATAAAACGATTGTCAATACCTTCATCAGGCTTTGAGGAAAGCCGTGATTTTTCGCCGGCAACAAACCAGATTGCATTTGCAGATAACAAAACAGGTAAAATAACTTTTATCAACATAGAATCGGGCCTGGTGGAAAGTACCGTGCAAACAGATAATTCAAAAGAGGAGAAAATGAAGCTTAGTTTTTCGCCCAACGGCGAAAAACTGCTGGTTACAAAACGCTCTGTTTTTTTGCTGATAGATGTACCTACTGGTAAAATACAACGAACAATAAAAAATATCAAAGGAGATGGAGAATTTGGAAGTTTTGCTCCCGATGGCGAATCAATAGCCCTGGTTGTAAAAGATTATAATAAATATACCGGCCAGTTAACCATGGTGGATATAAAATCAGGCGTGGCCCTTTTTGGTAAGGATTTAAAGGATGTGGGATACTTTGTAAATATGCAGTTCTCTCCCGACGGGAAAAGTATAGCACTGTGGGTTGATGCACTATCGGATAGCAAACAAAGTCTGTTATTTTTAGATTCAAGGAAAGGAACCATCAACTGGCAGTACAACTGGTTTTACAAGTCCGATGAGTTTTCTACTGCCACATATGGTAGCAACATAACATTCTCTCCGGATGGCCAAAAGTTAGTATTTGGCAATATGAAAAAACTCTGGCTTTTTGGTACCGGTGCTGGCCTGCCCGAAAAAACATTTTCAGAAATTTCGCAAGGTGCCGTAAGTGGCATATATTTTATAAATAATAAAAGCCGTATGGTAAGTTCTACCAGGGAGCATATTTTTATCTGGAACCTGCAAACCGGCGAAATGGAAAGGACGCTGGTAGTAAAAGAAAAAAGTGCTGAAGAGCGTACTGATAAATACGCACCAGCCGTTGACGGAAAAAAATTTTTCGTATTAAGAGAGAATAACTTAATTGAAATTGACACTGCAGGAAAAACGACTTTTCAATTTACCGGAGTAAAAAAAATGGAATACCGCGTCAATTTGCAGGTTTCTTACGATGGACAGTATGTAATGAACCAGGGTGTTCCGTTAACCGGTTTTTGTACTGCAAATAAAGATGCATATACACTTGAAGTTTTTGATACAAAAACACACAAACAGATTTATACCAATAACTGTGTAGATGGTTTTGCAGTATTTGCAAAAACACAAAATATACTGGTAATACAGGAAAAATCAGATACAGCACCACTCAGGTTTTATGAGTTGCCATCCGGAAAACTATTATACGAGATAAAAGTGCCTAAATTATCAATCAAATATTATAAACCAATTATTTCACAAAACGACCGCTACCTTATCGTGGGTGAAGACATAGATTATACCGCAGTTTATGCCCGGCAAATATTAATTGACCTTAAAACCAAAAGCGTAAAAACAATTCCGATATCCTTTGAGGCAGCCATTGATAAAAAGTTAGATAAATATGCGATGATAAACGCAATAGGATTTACCCCCGGTGAAAAATATATAGTTTACAATGGCTGGCGAACTGAAAATGTATTGTTTTATGATATAGAGCAGGAAAAATTTGATGAACAGATGACATTTAATTATCCTGCTGGTATTACCGGCCTTTCTGCAATCAATATTTCGCCAAATGGTAAATTCCTGTTACTTGGCACTTATGATGGCAGCATTTTGTTGTGGGATATTGAGCAGAAAAAATTTGAAGGAACCATGTATCCCGATGCCGCCAAAGGAAACTGGGCTGTTATAAACCCGCAGGGCCGGTTTGATGCCAATGCAGGCGCACAAAATGATATGTTTCATGTATCCGGTAACACAGTAGTGCCTTTAAATTCAATGTTTGAAAAATTTTACACACCCCGTTTGCTGCCCCGTATTTTGAGTGGCGAAAATTTTTCTTCGGCAGAAATAGATATAAAGGAACTGAAAAAAGCACCCACAGTTAAAATGCAGTTTAAAGAAAATGCACGTAACCTGGAAGTGGCAGATGATGAAGTTCAAACCATTGAAACAAAGACAGGCATTGCATCTGTAGCCATAACAGCCACTTGCCCACAAGATGCAGTTACTGAAATACGTTTATATCAGAATGGAAAATTAGTAGAAACCACCCGCAACCTTACTGTGGAAGATGAAAAAAAGGGAGATAAAACGCTGGCAAAAACATTTGGTGTAAACCTGGTAGAAGGTGTTAACCGGTTTAAGGCCATTGCTTTTAATACAGAAAGAACTGAGAGCAGGCCATTGGAAATAAATGTGCTGTTTAAACCGGAAAAAAATGACATTGAAATAAAAAGCATGACCGAAACCCAACTGCATATAATTGTGGTGGGCATTAATATTTATAAAAATCCAAAGTATAATTTAAACTATGCTATGGATGATGCAGAGGCATTTAAAGTTGCGATTGAGAGTGGCGCCAAAGGAATTTTTTCTGCAGTTAGTACACATTTTATTAAAGATGCGGAAGCTACAAAGGCAGGTATTGTTGCCGCCCTGGAAAAAGTAAAAGACCAGGCAAATGCGCAGGATGTTTTTATATTTTATTTTGCCGGCCATGGTGTGGTTAATGATAAGCAGGCTTTTTACCTGGTGCCATCTGATGTAATACAGCTTTATGGAAGTGATGATGCGCTTGCACAAAAAGGATTAAGTGCGGCCAACCTGCAGCAATTCTCTAAAGATATTAAAGCACAGAAACAATTATACATACTGGATGCCTGCCAGAGTGCAGGGGCGGTAGAAGATATTGTGGCAGCAAGGGGTGCTGCAGAAGAAAAAGCCATTGCACAATTGGCACGGTCAACAGGTACACATTGGTTAACAGCATCGGGCAGCAACCAGTTTGCTTCTGAATTTTCGCAATTGGGGCATGGTGCATTTACGTATTGTTTGCTGGAGGCTTTAAAAGGCGGTGCTGATAATGGCGATAAAAAAATAAGCATTAAAGAACTGGATACTTACCTGCAGCTTAAAGTGCCGGAGGTAACACAAAAATACAAAGGGACTGCGCAATACCCAGCCAGTTATGGTTATGGAAACGATTTTCCAATTATAATTATTAAATAGAAAAACAATTTGCTGAAATATGGTTACTGAAGCCACATAATTGAATATCATTTAAAAAGCAAACCAATTTTTAATATTAAGGATAAACCGAAACAAAAAAGCACCTCAAATTTGAAGTGCTTTACTAATAAGCTATTTAACAAATAAACCAATAACTACTCCGCTTCTGCCACCACTTCCTTTACCTCCGGTATCATACGCTTCATCATGCCTTCAATACCGGCTTTTAAAGTAATCATGCTGCTTGGGCAACCACTGCAGCTTCCCTGCATCATTAAATTAACCCTGCCATCTTCGTAACTTTTAAACTGTATGGCACCACCATCCATTTCAACAGCGGGTTTTACATAATTTTCAAGCAACTCTTTAATACGCTTTACCACATCATCATCATCGGCACTTACAATATTGCTGCTTTCGGTTTTCATGGCGGCAACTTCCTCATCATTTACAACAGCCTTGCCTTCTTCTAAATATTCTTTTAAAAATTGTTTTATAGATGGAATTACATCCTGCCAGTCTTCAGTATCTGCAGTTTTTGTAAGTGTAATAAAATTGCTGGCAATAAAAACAGCTTTAATAAATGGAAAAGTAAACAACTCCTGCGCCAGTGGCGATGGCTTTGCACTTGCTTCATCTGCAAAATCAATACTCTTGCCCGGATATAAAAGTTTGTTTGCCACAAACTTCATGGTTTCCGGGTTGGGCGTCATTTCGGTATAAATACTAATTACCGGGTTTCCTGTCTTAATCATAAAGCTGTGTTTAAAAAATTCAATACAAAACTAACAAGAATTGCGCTGTTTTGGTTTGAAAAGGCTGTTAAAAGGGATATTTTTCGGATTTCGAAAAGAATGTGGCACGCAGATTTCTCCGAATGGGCCGATGAATAGAGAAGGCTTCTTTCTGAGACATTTGCGGGCCATTATATGGCTTTTGAAATAACCTCCGTTGCTTCAGCTTTCAATTTACCAAACAAATCGGCTTCAATTTTCCGGAAATCAGCTTTTAGGTAAGTTTTTACAAAACAACCATTTTCTAATAAGTGAATTTTATCGCAGGTAGTAAGTAAGGGATCAATTATATGCGATGAAACAAATACAGTTTTGTGTTTTTGTTTTAATGACAAAATAATTATTTCAAGAATTTTATTGATTTCAAGATCGAGGCCATTAAAAGGTTCATCCAAAATAAAAATGGGTTTGCCTTGTTTTAAAACGGCTAGTAAGGCTAATTTTTTCTTCATCCCGGTCGAGTAGTTCTCAATCAATTCATCAAGCGGAAGTTTAAAATACTCCTGCAAAGCGGCCAGGTTAAATTCCGTATTGGTTTGTTTGAATATTTTTAAATACTCATTGCCGGTTATCCTGGAAAAAAAGAAATTGCTTGTTTCCAAATAGGCACTGTCTTTAATCGTAAGCGCCGTTCCGTTTTGCATAACCCCTCCGGAATCTGGCTTAAGCATTTTAGCTAAAACATTAAAGAATGTTGTTTTGCCGGCACCATTCAAGCCGACAATTCCATGCACAAGCCCTTCTTCAAAATCAATAGTAATGTTTTTTAAAATCTCATGGTCATTAAAACTAACTGACAGGCCCTGTACGTTAATCATGTAAATAAGTTTTTAAATTATTTTCAGCCTTATAAAAATAAACAATTGCAAGGATGACGGGTATGGGTAAAAAATAGGGCATTGCAGAAAGCATGGCCACAATAGAAAAAGCTACATTATTACCCAACAAGTTTGTTTGTGGCTTGTAAGTGCTGTATTTTAAATTAACGGCAAAACAAAGCAAGGCAATTTGTACAGGAATGAACAAAAGGGTTATCATTAAAAACTCTCTGACAAAAATGGCGTTGATAATTACCGGCAAACTGTAAAGAATAAGTATGTATTTAATGTTGATCTTTATTTTGTACAGCAAAAACTTCCTGGCAGTTTTATTTCCTTCTCTTAAAATATGAACTGGCTCATTTTCCAGGAAAAAAGAGGAGATGATGATTGTGAGAAACCACAGTAAAAAAAGTGGAAAAATCCTGACCCAGGAAAACGCTACAGCAACCAGGTATAAACCGATGAACGTAATATATTGTTTTCTAAACCCGCTTATCCATTCATAGTTTGAAGCCGGTATTATTGAAGATATATTTTTAAATACAGCCCGGCGTTTAAATTGAAATTTTAAAAAAGGGATACAGGTTAATACCAACAACAGCAAGGGAAAGCAAAACCAGTTTTTGCTGGCAATGCATGTTATGGAAAAAGGTAAAGTAAGAACCAAATACTCTAAAAACAACTGCAGATAAGGCTTATCAAGTTGTTTGTAGATAAAAGCTTTATCCTTACGGCTGTATTGAATTGCCAGGCAGATTGCTGATAGCAGGATTACAATAAACCATGCCTGCCTGCTGTGATTATATTGCCAATAAGTTATAAAAGAAAGGGCAGCAGCAATTGCAATAAATATCAGCAGGTAAAAGCCCAGGCCATTTGCTTCCCTGTTAAGTTGCCGCAACCTGATATATAAAAGTGTTTTCGTCATTAACTATTCCAGGATGCGCAGCTTTGCATAATTCAACATGATCTTCTTCTCCCCGTTCAAATCAAAATTTACGGTGGCAATGGGGTTATGTGCGGCGCCTTCCGGCCTCATCCTCCTTCTGAGCTACGCTCGTTCCTTTGCAAGGAACTCCAAAAGAGAAGGAGCGGTGCATTTCTACAAAGCCACGCAACACGTCTTCCAATTCATCTCTAAAGCATTACTCAACTATCCGAAGCTTGGCATAGTTAAGCATTATTTTCTTCTCTCCATTCAAATCAAAATTTACGGTTGCAATGGGGTTGTGTGCTGCGCCTTCCATCTTCATTACTTCGCCAAAACCAAATTTCAAATGCTCTACTTTATTGCCAGGCTGTAAATTACTGGTATCGCTGGGTTCAAAATTTTCGGATGGTGTATGTTCTACCGCTTTATTTGTTGCGGGCTTTGTTGTAAAAATTTCTGCCTGTTTTTTTGCAGGCGGAGCACCATATTGTTTTTCGGCACGTTGGGCAGCATTCCAACCATTGCCCCCGTTACCAAAATTACGTTGCATGCGTTCCCTTGCACCGCCCTGTTGCCAACCGCCGCCACTGTTAACTGCGGCACCGCCGGCATAACTTTTATCTACATAGTTTTCCGAAATTTCTTCCAGAAAACGACTGGGGTCATTTTGTTGTAACTGACCAAACCGGTAACGTGCATTTGAATAACTAAGCCACAACCTGTTTTTTGCACGAGTGATGGCCACATAAAATAAGCGGCGTTCTTCTTCCAGCTCTTCTCTTGTATTAATGCTCATAGCATTCGGAAAAAGTGTTTCTTCCAATCCACCAACAAATACCACCGGAAACTCCAAACCTTTTGCCGCATGTATGGTCATCAGTTTTACCACATCCTGGTTTTCTTTATCTTCTCCATCAGCATCGGTTAGCAAAACAATCTGTTGTAAATATGCGCCCAGGCTTTTATCGCCCACTTCACCATCCTCTTCATTCATAGGCGTTTCGGTAAACTCTTTAATGGAGTTTAAAAGTTCCTGCACGTTTTCGTAACGTGCCAAACCTTCGGTGGTTTTATCGTTAAATAATTCTTTAACAATATTGGTGCTTTTGCCAACTATTATTGCCAGGTCGTACGCATTTTTTTTTTGCAGTTCGCTCTGAAACATTTTTATCATCGTTACAAAGCCATCAATGCTTTCAAGTGTTCCGCTTTTGTAACCGTACATGGCCGCATTGGTCATAATATCCCACATGGTAAGGTTGCTCTCATTGGCAAAAAGCACGGCTTTATCAAGCGTTGTTTTACCAATACCCCTGGCGGGAAAATTGATGATGCGTTTTAAAGCTTCTTCATCCCGGGGGTTTACCACCAATCTTAAATAAGCAATAAAATCTTTTACTTCTTTACGCTGATAAAAACTCATGCCGCCGTAAATGCGGTAGGCAATACCCATGCGGCGCAGGGCTTCTTCAAAACTGCGGCTTTGGGCATTGGTGCGGTAAAGGATTGCAAAATCTTTATTGTAATAATGATTGCGTAGTTTTTGTTCCTGTATGGTATCGGCTACCATTTTACCTTCGTCATTATCCGTCATGGTGCGTACCAGGTTAATTTTATCACCTTCGGCATTAACGGTAAATAATTTTTTTTCAATCTGGCCTTTGTTGTTGCCGATAATTTCGTTGGCAACATGTAAAATATTTTGTGTGCTGCGGTAATTCTGCTCCAGCTTAATCACTTTTACTTCATCATAATCTTTTTCAAACTGTAAAATATTTTCGATGGTAGCACCACGAAAACTATAGATACTTTGAGCATCATCGCCCACCACACAAACATTTTCATGCATGGCACCCAGCAGTTTTATAATTTCATATTGAGCCGTGTTTGTATCCTGGTACTCATCAATCATAATGTATTTAAACTTGCGCTGGTATTTACTTAGCGCATCCGGAAAATTTTTAAGCAGTATGTACATTTTAAACAACAGGTCATCAAAATCCATAGCTCCGTTTTTAAAACAACGCTTGGCGTAGGCATCATAAATTTGGCCGGTGGCGGGGCGGTTGCTTCTTGCATCTTCCTGTTGCAGGGCCCAGTCGTTCATATATTCTGCCGGGCCAATCAATGAGTTTTTTGCAGAAGAAATGCGGTTGTAAACTACGTTGGGTTTGTACAACTTATCATCCAGCATCAGCTCGTTGATGACGGTTTTAACAACACTCTTTGCATCATCGGTATCATAAATAGTAAAATTGCTTGGGTAACCTAGCTTGGGTGCTTCGGCCCTTAATATCCGTGCAAACACGCTGTGAAAAGTACCGATGTATAAATTGCGGGCTTCTGTATTGCCCAAAATTCTTTCTACTCTTTCTTTCATTTCGGCCGCTGCCTTATTGGTAAAAGTGAGTGCCAGAATATTAAAGCTGTCAACCTTGTGTGCAGCCATTAAGTGTGTAATACGTGTGGTAAGCACTTTTGTTTTGCCGCTGCCTGCGCCGGCAATTATCATGATGGGGCCGTTTACATGCATTACTGCCTCCCGCTGCGGTTCGTTCAGTTCGTCTAAATACTTCATGGGGCGAAGGTACGAATTGAGGGATTGGGGTGAAGAGAGAATTTAATGTACATGCAGAAAAAGTCACTTATTTTTTCCTATAAATGAATTTAAAGAAACTACTTCCCAATCCCCTTCTTCTTTTTCCCTTCTACGTTTTTTATACTTTCCGTCACAGGCAAATCCTCCGGCATAGTGCCGCCTAACTCTTTAATAGTTTGCCTAACTTATTTGCCAACTTCCAAATGTGTTTGGTTGGCTTTATCTTTTCCTTGCACATTATCCCGTTTTAATTTTTCTTCGGTTTGTGTGGCACGAAAAAGATTTGCTGCCAGTTCTGTACTGCCCATGTGGTCTAAAATTCCCTGGCTCTTTTTTAATCCTTTCTTTTTATGAATTTCTTTTGCACCCAGGCCGTTGTACAAACCCATATAACCATAGTTTTGAAAAATGGCATATTCCTGTGGTTTAATTACGCCTGCGGCACGGGCAGCATCGGCTAATTATTTATTATGTTCTGCCATTTCCCGGCGTAAAAACAATCGCTTTTCTTCTTCACTCCCCAGTTTTTCAAAAGCATCTTCCAGCAATTCCTGCTTACGTGTTTGTACAGCAAAATAGGTTTGGCCTAAAGCCACCACTTCTTTTGACGGGTCGGCATTTTGTATGATTAAGTAGCAGGCATAACGGGTAAGATGTAAATCGCCAATATCTCTGGTTGCACCTTTTGCCAGGCTTATCATTTTCCCGACCCTAGGAAAATGATCAGAGACAGACTGGCCGCTGTTTTCACAGGCTTCCCTCGCTTTTGAAATTACACTCATAAAATTTTCCCATTTTATGTATTCTAAACCAGTAAATAATTCTCTTGCACTCCAGTATTCCTGGCCAATTTCATTGGTCTTTTTTATTTGCTCAAAAATTGCAGGTTGTTTATTCATCACACTTATATTTAAGCATACTAATTTTATTAGGTTAAATTTACTAAATAATTTGGATTTAATTAAAATTTTCTCTTATTCCTTTATTTTGATTTTACCTTAAAAAGATACTAAAATTCACTTTAGTGTCTTTTTAAAAAATATAGTTACTGACTTTAAATTTGTCATCCAGCCATTTTTCTCACCAAGGAAAAATGATAGCAACTAAACACTTATAGAGATTTTACTACAAAAAAATATCCCTTCAACTACAACCGCCGCCTTTTTTTTAACGTAGGTTTACTTTTTAAACATCCAATTATCCAAACCAATAAACGAACTCCTATGAACCACCCTACAATCATGCCCGACGAAAAACTTATTCAGTTTTATCTAAACGGCGATCCCAATGCAATGGCCACCCTTGTAGAACTTTATAAAGACAGGGTTTACCGATCTATTTATAACATAGTACAAGATAAATACGCTGCCGAAGAAATTTTTCAGGAAGTGTTCATTTCACTTATCAATAACATGATTGCCGGTAAGGCAGGCGAAGAAGGAAATTTTTTGCAATGGGCCACCCGTATTGCACAAAATCTTTGTATGGAGTACAACCGAAAAACCCGGCAAAATGTGTTGGTACCCACAGATACTGAAAAAATTAATTTTTCGGTTCCGGCTGCTATGCCTGCAACAAATTATCACGAAAGCCATGGCAATATAAAAAGCATGATTGATATGCTGCCACAAAACCAACGGGAAGTTATGTTGCTTAACCATTATGGTGGCTTAAGCTTTATAGAAATTGCCGAAGTTATGAAATGCAGTGTGAACGTGGCTTTAGATAGTATGAAGCAGGCGCTCAATAGCTTGCGTAAAATGATGAATGAAAAAAAAGTGGTACTGAGTTAAAATTATTATCATCAATAGATAGAAAAAAAACTACAAATTTTTCAAACACACAACTACAATTTATTTATATGTAACTAGTGATATTTGTAGTGTTAATTATCCAAATAACCTAAACCAAAAACCCAATTATGAAAAATCTTATTGCCTTTACAGATGAAGAGCTGATTGCTTTATTTAACCAGGGAAACTCCAATGCAATGGAAGTGTTGGTAAACCGCCACAAAGTGCGCATTTACACTTCTATTTATGTGCTGGTAAAAGATAAATACCTGGCCGAAGATCTTTTTCAGGATTTGTTTATTAAAGTAATTGAAACCTTTAGAGCCGGAAAATATAAAGAAGAAAACAAGTTTGTGCAATGGGCCATGCGTATAGCACACAACCTTTGTGTTGATCATTTTAGGAAAATTAAAAACAAACCAATTATTAAAACATGCGAAGGCACAGATATTTTTGATGTGCTAAATTTTGCAGAACCCAATGTAGAAGATAATATGATGAAGGCGCAAAGCAGCGAAAAAATTATGAAACTGGTTTGCCTGCTGCCCGAAGACCAACGTGAGGTTATTATTTTAAGGCATTTCGCCGATCTTAAATTCAGAGAAATTTCAAAAATCCTTGACTGTAGCGTAAACACAGCCCTCGGCCGCATGCGCTACGCATTATTAAACCTGCGTAAACTTATTGAAGAAAAACAAGTTGCACTATAAATTACAGAATCGTACCTCTTGAACCTGTAAAACCCCTGAAAATGAATTGCCTTCCTATATGGAGGGCATTCATTTTTTAAACTGCAAAAAATACCGCTTTTATTTTTAAAGCATATTGAGTATATTTAATATCATTAAACCTCCTCATTATGCCTTTTTTCGATTTTCATTGCCACCCGGGTTTAAAACCCCAGTTCTCAAAACCTGCAACAAAGCCATCGCCCTGGCATTTTATAAATGCAAAACTTGCCGTTACAAAAGGATGGACGATAAGAATAAATAAACTTTTTAACGAAGTACTAAACTCCCAATCAAGCCTTACACAATTGTTTCAAAACAATGTAAGGCTGATTGGCCTTATATTACATGCACCAGAACAAAAGATAGGCAAAGTGCTTGGCGAAAAGGGCATTGTAAATAAAGGCAAAATAAATTTGATTGATAAAACACAGTTGGCTTATTTAACAACCGGTGTACACTCTTTTGAATTAATAAATGAGGAGCTAAAATGGCTTACCACGGCTGTTTCGCCTATACTCGGTGCTAAATTAAAGGTTGTAAAAAAAGCATCCGACTTTGATGAAACGGATCAAAAAACTGTTTTTGGAGTAATCATTGTTGAGGGCTTGCATTGCTTTTTTGATGATCCCAATTCGGTTGATGCAAAAGAAAAATTTACAAAAAACTTTAATGATTTTACTGCGGCTAACACGGTTATATCAATGAACATCTGCCACATGCAGCAAAATCAGTTTTGCAATCATGCTTATGGCATTCAGCTTTTTAATCCGGCACTCTTTTATCCAACCGGGCAGAGTATTACAAACTGGGGCAACGAGGTAATTAATTTAATGGTAAGCAAAAAAATACTGGTAGATATTAAACACATGAGCCTGAAAGCCAGGCTGGATTTGTACCGGATGTTTAAACTGCCCGACCCCGAACCTAAATATGTACAGCCCCTCATTTGCACACATGCCGGTACAACGGGTTTGCCAATTATTGATAGGGTAAAGTACATTTATAAAGTTCCGGAAGATAAAGGCGCTGTTTATGAATTGCTGCAGCTTAAACCAAAAAGTAAATTTTATGATGATGTTTATCATAATGCCAGCAGCATTAATTTATATGATGAGGATATAGAAAATATTTTTTTATCAGAGGGGATTATCGGTCTTTCTTTTGATCAGCGCATTTTAGGTTTTGGCGATGATAGCGGACAAACAAGTGTAATTGTACCGCACGATCTGGAATACATCAGCCACCAGGAAGCAACTTTCTTTTTTGGCCCAACACCCGGTAATTTAAATGTTTGGCCAGATGATACCAATGTATGGGCAAGCGAGGATCTTTTTGATCTGTCGCAAAATCAGGATTTGTATCCGGATGTACACCGCAAATTCCTCATCAATAATATACTGCACATTTTATGGGTGGCCAACAAAAATGCACGTATTGGCATAAAAAAAGCAGCAAAGCAAATTTGTATTGGTACCGATTTTGACGGACTGATAAATGCCATTGATTGTTGTAAAACCGCAGATGGATTGCAGCAATTAAAAATTGAAATGCGCCAGGAACTGGAAAAAGGATTAAATAAAAATGGATTTGAGGCCCTGAATGTTGATGCTTTACTGGATGATATTTTTTATAATAATGGAAAGAATTTTATGTTGAAAAGGCTAAAAGAAATGAAGGGATAACGAGCAAAAAAAACATTAAGAAAAAATTACACATCTACCGCAATACCTCCCTGGTATTATTTTTTGTAGATATATAGAGGCTAAAAAGGGTGTTTTTACCCCCAAAAACTACCACTTTGAGGTATTTTTTATTCCAAAAAACTGTGTTCTATTTGTCTATTATTAAAACAACAGTTCTTCTCCGATTAATAAATTATTAAAAGGCCCGTTTTTTAGCCGAACCTTTTTGAGAACAAAGGGAATTTTACCTTTGTGGATTTTTCTCATGCTTGAACACATCCCCGTCCCGATTCCTCGGGATGGGTCTTTTTTTAATAGAAAATATCAGCTAAAAAAATTATCAAAAAAATACTAAAATAATTAGTGTTAATAAATTTAAACCATTATCTTTGGTTCCGAATTTACATTTACAACGCAAAACCAGATACATCAACTAAAAAAAATTCAGACAATGAGCAAAACAGAAAATTTAGAAAAAACAGAAAAATTTAAAGCGCTAAAATTAACGATGGACAAAATCGACAAAGATTTTGGCAAAGGTTCGGTAATGATGATGAGCGATAAAGGAATTATTGAGCAGGAAGTTATTTCAACAGGCTCTATTGGCCTGGATATGGCACTGGGCATTGGTGGTTTACCAAAGGGCAGGGTGGTTGAAATTTACGGCCCTGAAAGCTCTGGTAAAACAACATTGGCAATACATGTAATTGCAGAAGCACAAAAGAAAGGCGGCATGTGTGCATTTATTGATGCCGAGCATGCTTTTGATAGTGTGTATGCACAAAAGCTGGGAGTTGATATTGATAATTTATTGATTTCTCAACCCGATTATGGAGAACAGGCTTTAGAAATTGCCGACCGCTTAATACTTTCCGGTGCTTTGGATGTGGTTGTTATAGATTCAGTAGCAGCACTGGTTCCAAAAAGCGAACTGGAAGGAGAAATGGGCGACAGCAAAATGGGTTTGCAGGCCAGGTTAATGAGCCAGGCCTTAAGAAAACTTACGGCTACCATACACAAAACGAACAGTTGCTGCATTTTTATCAACCAGTTGCGTGAAAAAATTGGTGTTATGTTTGGTAATCCCGAAACAACAACTGGTGGCAATGCATTAAAATTCTATGCATCTGTAAGGCTGGATATCCGCCGCATGGCACAGATAAAAGATGGCGATGATGCTATTGGTAACCACGTAAAAGTAAAAGTGGTAAAAAATAAAGTAGCACCACCTTTTCGCCTTGCAGAGTTTGATATTATTTATGGAGAAGGTATTTCTAAAGTGGGCGAAATTATTGATATGGGTGTAGAGCTGGGCATTGTACAAAAAAGCGGAAGCTGGTTTAGCTACAATAGCGATAAACTTGGCCAGGGGCGTGAATCGGTAAAGCAATTAATGCTGGATAACCCCGAGATGGCCAATGAGATTGAAGCTAAAATCAGAGAAAAAATTAAAGAAGCACAGTCAGCCTAATGACTGTTTAAAATAAATGCTTATTGGGTTAGTAAGTATAAAGCTATTGTGTGTAAAAATGCAATAGCTTTTTTTATTGGCTTATTTTTGTTTCAAAATTGCTTTTTTGAACAAACAAACTATAGCACATATTGCATTGTTTTTTACAAACATTTTCTTTGCAATAAATCTTTCGGCAGTTAAGCATCTTACTAATTCAGAACTGGTAAAACCATTTGGACTGAATGTAGTAAGGATTGGCGTTAGCGTGCTTTTGTTTTGGGCAATGTATTTATTAAAACCTGTAAATATTAAAATAAAAAAGGAAGACCGCTTAAGGCTTTTTCTTTGTGCTGTGTGCGGTATAGCTATTAACCAACTGTTTTTTATTAAGGGGCTTTCGCTTACCTACCCTATTCATGCAGCTTTGCTATTACTTATTACACCAATTTTAATTGTTTTTATTGCCGCCTGGATTTTAAAAGAACGACTCAGTTTTTTTAAACTGGCAGGGTTGGCGCTGGGTATTTCCGGAGCCTTGGTTTTAATTTTAGCAAAAGATATTAATGGTAACGGTGCAAATGTTTTACTAGGCGATCTGTTTATCATCATCAACGCCGTATCCTACACCATTTATTTTATTATTGTAAAACCTTTAATGCTTAAATATAATGCAGTTGTTATTCTCAGGTGGATTTTTACAATCGGACTCATTTTAGTACTTCCTTTTGGATGGCAGGAATTCATAGAAATTCCATGGCAAGCTTATACTGCAATAGATTTTACGAGTATGGCGCTTATTGTTATTACCGGAACTTTTTTAGCGTATCTTTTTAATTTATATGGTATAAAAATGTTGGGCGCATCGGTAGCCGGCTTTTATATTTACACGCAGCCGGTATTTGCAGCATTAATAGCCATGCTTTTTTTACATGAAAACCTAGCTTTATATAAAATTATCGCCGCTGCATTAATTTTTAGCGGTGTTTATCTGGCTAATAAACAATTTAAAAAATGACCGGTTACATTTTAGCAAACACAGATGATGAATATAAACATGCAACTTTGCTTTTTAAACAATATGTTACATTACTTAATATTGATTTAAGGTTTCAAAATTTTGACGAAGAATTACTAGCATTAAAAATAATGTATGGTAAACCCAATGGAGGCGTTATTCTTTGCGAATATGAGCATAAATTTATTGGCTGCGTTGGCATAAGAAAAATTGACAATGACACAGCCGAATTAAAACGTATGTACATACAACCGGCCTATCAAAAAAAAGGAATAGGAAAAGGATTACTTGATAAAGCGTTTGAACTTGCTAAAACACTTAATTATAAAGCCATAAGGTTAGATACACTGAATTATATGGAACCGGCAATTAAATTGTATAAACAATATGGGTTTTATGAAATACCGGCATACTATAATAACCCTAATAAAACAGCCATTTATTTTGAGATTAAATGCTGATTAATTACACTTGTTGTATTTTTTAATAATTTGCTTAAAGCTATAATTACGATAAGATAAAAGTTCCCACATGGCATCGGGTATTTTTTTGCAATCACCCATAATAGCATGTAGCTGATTTACGTAACCTTTGTCTTCAACAATATTTACCCTCGATTTATCGCCACGATACTTAGCCCTGTCATCATTATAATTGGCAAGACCACCTTGCAGATAATAACGTATCACCAACTGCACCGGCTTAGAATCTGAAGGGGTTTTATAAAAATAAAAAGGAAGTTTAAAGTTATTTACCACATAATATAGGTTAATTTTTGGGGTAGAATAAATTTCTTCAAGTATCATTACTGTATCTGTAACCCCTTTTTTAATGTAATCTAATTCTAAATCACTGAGGTTATCGGCATAAAGCTGCAAAATGCATCTTACAACTACAGATCCTTTATAATTACTGCTTTTAATTTTGCTAACATCTTCTGCATCAATTTGCAAAGGATTTGCATTTTCAACATAAAATATTTTATTTTTAAGTTTTATGTTTCCCCAAATGGTATCGCCATTATTTTTAACCAGGTAATCTCCTTTTTGGCAAAAACCAGTAACCCACATAAATATTGATGCGCAAACAAAAAACAATAATTTCATAAATAACGGTTTATAGCTGTAATGCAATTGAGTGGTATATAAATGATGTGATTTTTTGTTCGCTTTATCGTTACAAACGAAAAAAACAACAACTTGGTTGTTTACAACAAAAAATGTTGTAATTAGGTTCTGTATTATAATTGGTTTTTAGGATAATCAAAGAATAAGGTTTCTTTTTTTGCCTTATCAAATACCGCCCATTCTGTAATATTGGCTGTTACAGCAAAAATGGCACATGTGGGCATGTTATCTATTTTAGTTTTAGTGCTCAGGCTGTTTACAAAACTGGTAATACCCGGATTGTGAGAAAAAATGGCAACTGTTCCCAAACTCTCAGGCAAACCGGCAACAACATCATAAAAAACCTCTGCTGGCGCATGGTATAAGGCCGAGATAAAAATAATTTCGTTAAGCGGCTTATTAAATACACCTGCAAACGCTTCGGCTGTTTGTTTTGCCCGTACTGCAGGACTTGAAATTAATGCCTCTATTTTATACTTTTTTTCAATCAACCTTCTCGCCATTGATGGTGCATCAGTTCTTCCTCTATCATTTAGTGGGCGCTCAAAATCGTTACCAAAAAAACTTTGGTCACTTTTAGCATGGCGTATTATAAAAACTGTTTTCAATTGTCTGTTTGTATAAAAGTATAAAATTATTTTTCAATAGTGCAATAATAAAACCAAAGTTCCGCAACTTTACAAACAAAAAAAAGCATGAGTAAATTTATCTGGCGCATAATATCTTTTATTGCTTTTACATCACTTTCGTTTTCTTGTGTTACAACAAAAAAGCTAAGCCAGATACAGGCAAACATCAGCAGCCTTAAATATATTGATACGCATGAAATTCCCTTTAATTTAAAATATAAAAACACTACAGTTGGTGGTTTATCTGGTATTGATTATGATGCAAAAAAAGAATTGTATTACCTGATTAGTGATGACCGAAGCGATAAAAACCCGGCACGTTTTTATACCGCTAAAATCTTTATTTCTCAAAAAGGGATAGATAGCCTTGCCTTTACCGATGTTGAAAATATGCTGCAGCAGGATGGAAATACTTATCCCGGCAGTTTAAAAAATCGATTTAAAACACCCGACCCCGAAGCAATACGATACAACCCACAAAAAAATTATTTGGTCTGGAGCAGCGAAGGAGAAAGGATTGTTAAAGCAAATGATACTGTGTTAACTGATCCTGCAGTAACAATTATCAACAGCAATGGAAAATATATGGAGAGTTTTGCTTTACCCGCTAATCTTAAAATAAATGCAACAGAAAAAGGCCCAAGAAGAAACGGCGTATTTGAAGGAATGAGTTTTGCCGATAACTATAAAACACTTTTTGTAAATGTTGAGGAACCTTTGTACGAAGATGGTCCACGGGCTGATATGGTAGATAATGGTGCTTTTATACGGATTGTAAAATTTGATGTAAAACAAAAAAAAAGTACCGCACAATATGCTTACAAATTAGAACCGGTAGCTTATGCGGCCAAACCCGAAAATGAATTTAAAGTTAATGGAGTACCAGATATACTTAGTTTGGGCGATAATAAATTACTGGTAATTGAACGTTCTTTTTCAACCGGAAGATTGCCCTGCACCATCAGGATTTTTATTGCTGATTTAACCAATGCATCCAACATTAGTTCAAAAGCACTTAAAAATGACAAGTCATTCACACCAGTTTTAAAAACAAAGCTGTTGAATATGGATGACCTGAAAATTTATACCGATAATATTGAAGGCGTAACTTTTGGCCCCGTATTGCCAAACGGCCATAAAACTTTACTGTTTATTGCCGATAATAATTTTACTGTTGTTGAAAAAACACAGGTTTTATTGTTTGAAATAATTGAATAAATTTTTTTATAAACAGCTATATACTTTCTGTAGTATTAAGTTAGCTTTACCATTCAAAATTTTACAGCAATGATTAATCTTCTTAAAAAAGCAACGATATTATTTGTATTTCTGTATTTGCCATTTTGCAGTATGGCCTGGGGTGTTTCAGGCCATCGTATTGTGGGGCAAATTGCAGATAGTTATCTTACCAAAAATACCAAGCGTGAAATTTTTAAAATACTTGGTAACGAATCCGTTGCCATGGCAAGTAACTGGCCCGATTTTATAAAATCTGATCCTGCCTATAAATACCTGGATGTGTGGCACTACATTAATTTAAAAGCCGGACTTAGCGAAACTGAGTTAAAAAATTATTTGGCCACCGATACTATTACAGATGCTTACACAAAAATAAACTGGTTAACCGGCGAACTTAAAAACAAAAACCTTGAACAGGATAATAAGATTTTATACCTGCGCCTGCTCATACATATTGTTGGCGATATACACCAGCCGCTGCATATTGGCAGGGCCGAGGATCGTGGAGGAAATAATGTAAAAGTAAATTGGTTTAAAGACCCTTCAAACCTGCATACGGTCTGGGATTCGAAGCTGATTGATTTTCAGCAACTGAGTTATACCGAATACGCAACATCTATAAATTACACAACCAAAGCACTGAGAAATGAATGGCAGGCTCAGCCAGTAAGCGAATGGATCTGGCAATCGTATCAACAGGCAGAAAAAATTTATGCCGATACAAAACCAGATACAAACCTGAGTTACGACTATAACTTTAAATTTATTGGCGTTGTAAATCAGCAACTGTTAAAAGGCGGAGTTCATTTAGCAGGATTGCTAAATGAGATTTTTCTGTAAGAAAAGAAAAAAAGGAATAGCTGAATTCTGAAAGCGGCTTATTAAATCTAAAATCGGCAATCTGAAATCATCAATTCTTTAATATCCTCTCACATTCTTTCCTGCCATATAATTCATAAAAGCCTTGTTGCAAACACGGTTGCCGCCGGGTGTAGGGTATTTGCCGGTAAAATACCAGTCGCCTAAATTAGTTGGACAGGCTTCGTGCAGCGATTCAATAGTTTGATAAATTACACTTACCGGAATATTAATGTCTGCAGCAGTAATAAGTTGTGCAATTTTATCAGAGATATCTTCGGGCGTAAAAGTTTTATAAAGTTGCTGCACAATGTTTTCAGTATGCAGTTGATTGTTGCGTTGCAGTTCTTTACATTTATCCAGCATCTGATTTAAAACTTCCTGCTGGCCGGTATCGTTCAGCAATTCCACGGCAGCTCTAAAGGCAATAAAATCGCCCATCTTACTCATATCAATACCATAGCAATCGGGGTAACGTATTTGCGGTGCCGATGAAACAATGATTATTTTTTTAGGCTCCAGCCTGCATAACATGCGGATGATACTTTCTTTTAAAGTGGTACCTCGTACAATGCTATCGTCAATTACAACAAGGGTATCAATATTTTTTCTTACGGTGCCGTACGTAATATCATATACGTGCTGCACCATTTCGTTGCGGCTGCTGTCTTCGGTAATAAAAGTACGCAGCTTAACATCTTTAATGGCAATCTTTTCAATCCGTATTCTTCTGCTCACCATTTCTGCCAGCTTCTCTTCATCAAAGTCTTTCTGCCAGCTTAAAATACGCTCTATCTTTATTTTATTAAGGTAGGCTTCAGCTCCTTTTACCAATCCGTAAAATGCAGTTTCGGCAGTATTGGGTATAAAAGAAAAAATGGTATTCTTTAAATCGTAATCAATGGCTTTTAAAACACGGTCGCTTAACAGGTAGCCTAATTTTTTTCTTTCCTTATAAATTTTTTCATCGCTGCCACGGCTAAAATATATACGTTCAAAACTGCAGGCTTTTCTTTCTTTGGGCTCTACAATCTGTTCTATCAGGTAACCGCCATCTGCTTTTACAATCAGTGCACAGCCAGGCAATAATTCCTGTACTTCATTTTCTTCTAAATGAAAAGCGGTACGTATGGCAGCTCTTTCGCTGGCAGCAACAATTACATCATCATTTATATAAAAATAAGACGGCCGTATGCCATGTGCATCCCGCATTACAAAAGCATCGCCATTGCCCAGCATGCCACTAAAATTAAATCCTCCATCAAATAAAGGCACCGCTTTTTTTAAAACTTTTACAATATCCATCTCTCCCGGAAAAGCCTCATCTGCCTTTACCACAAAATGATACAGCACTTCCATCATCGCCGCAAGGTCGCTCTGGCGTTGAAATTCTCCCGGATCAATATTAACCAGTGCAAAAAGCTCTTCGGTATTAACCAGGTTAAAATTACCCGCCAAAGCCAGGTTACGTGCCGGTATGGTATGGCGTTTTATAAAAGGATGGCAAAACTCGGCATTGTTTTTACCCTGTGTACCATAGCGTAAATGCCCCAGCAAAACCTCTCCCAAAAAATTAAGATGACCCTTCATAAGGCCCGGATGGTTTTTAATATCGGGCTGGTATTTTTCCACTTCGCTATACTCTTTACCAATTTGTGCAAAAAGATCGGCAATGGGCTGGTTGGCACCACTGCGTAACCGGTGCATAAAGGGATAACCAGGCTCAGTATTTAATTTTACGGCTGCAATACCAGCACCATCCTGGCCACGGTTATGCTGCTTTTCCATAAGCAGGTACAGTTTATTTAAACCATACATTACAGTGCCATATTGCTGCTGATAATAACTGAAAGGCTTTCGAAGACGAATGAAAGCAAGGCCGCATTCGTGTTTAATTTCGTCGCTCATGGTGTGGAGTTTCCCGATAGCTATCCGAGCTATAAGAAGAGGCGCAAAGTTACGGTTTTAAAAAATTGTGGCAAACAAAAAACCATCTTCTTATTCGGACAGCGGGGGTATGATTGTTAAATTGTTGAATGGGTTACTGGGTTTGAATGATTGGTTGAATAAAGCGGTATATGTTTACCGGGCTGTTGAACAGGATGTATAATGAATGTAGCAGGTAGTTATAAGGAAGGTAGCAGGGATAAAGTTCCCTATAAGTTCCCTATAACTTCCCTATAAGTTCCCTATAAGATTTGTACATTTAAAAAAAACCTGTATGAAAAAGAAAAGAATATACAAAAACCCAGACCCTGAAAAGTACCTTATTGTGTGTACCAAGGAAGGTGATGTACTGCGAAAGAAGCGAACGAACCCTTCTATAAACGATGTTTTTAAAGAAATGGCACAAGAAACCTGCAGCAATGCGGCCAAACAGATATTGACGCGACTGAAACCATTTACCGAAAAAATGGCTGGCAGGATGAATGTGCGACTGAGTGGTAAAATACGCAGTGCCAAAAAACAAACCGGCAGTTATAATTACAGCCTGCTGCCGGGTTTTGAGCTACAGAAAGACTACCCATTGGAAAAACTGTATGAGGGCCAATACTGGGTACGCAAAGAAGGCCAAACGGTTTATATAGACGTACCGGTTAGCAGGGGATGTATGAATGCCCGAAATACTCTGGTAACCCATTATTATTTTGAAGCGGTAGCCCTTTTTGGCGATGCCATGATACCCAACAGCCTGCGGGTTGAAGATGATAAAAGCCCCTTGTTTGATTTTAAAAAGACCTATAAAACCACTGTTAGTTTTTCTTTTGTGCTGGCGCCTGATACGCCTTACCTGATCTGGTTAAAAGCAGGCTGTATGGAAGGGCATGAAGCAGCCTGCCACCCTATGCATTATGGGATGCGGGTGGTGGCGGTGGGATGAAAGGCCGGGTTTAGTGAAGAGAAGTTAGCTTTGAAAATAAACATTTCGCTTTTTAACTCCGGTTGCAAACCGGCAGAATTGAGGAGACCCCAGTGATCCCATTATCATTTCGTTTTAAATTATAGATTTGGGGAGGGAACACTGGGCCAGTGGGTAAGTTATAGAGTTGGTTGTGAAAACTCTGCTGGAACGAAAATTAAACTGGAATGTTTATTACATTCATTACCGGAGTATAAATATCAATATCTATATCTGGTGTAAGAATATTAACTATCAAGGAATATCGAATTGTATCATCGTAACGTTCAAGTTTTTTTCTTGTTCGCCACCAACCGTTAACAGGATATACCGCTATTTTATTTTTTAATACCAGATCAACTGCACGTCCTTCCCAAAAATCTTTGTGAATTGATCCTTTATCTCTTACATGGCTACCAAGTAACCAATCCTCGTGACCCTCCTGTTGATAATCTGCGTCTTTCATTGCACGACTAACCCTTGATTTAAATGCCACAACGGATTCTCCAGAATCAATCATCTTAAACCGTAATCCATGGGACCGATAGGACGCGGCTTTTTGCTGGCTGCGACTACCTGGATTAGGTTCAATAAAATATGAAAGCGTAATAGCTAATCTAACTTCAGTATTAAATAATTGGGTCAATGCTTCAACAGGCCATGGTAAGTCAAAGAGATGAAATTCATCTGTTTTAATCGTCCCTCTGTCCAATTTGTATGGTTTTAATTCACGCTGGGCTATTAAGGTTAGAGAATTGTTAGCACTATCCCGGGCTACTTGCATATTAGGAACTCCATAGCCTACTCTCGCTAGAAGTTTCTTTTTATCATCACTTGTAAGTTGATCAATCCTACGATTACCCAACATTACGCTACTCCAATATGCGCTGTGTACAATCAGACCACGTATAGTTTCTGGCCAGTAATCAGGATAATTATGAGTTAATTCGATACCAAATTTAGATGCTAAGGCGGTGGCGGCACTTGTATCTCCAAATGTTGTAAGCCAAGACCTTCCTACCCCACCCACACCTGTAGTTAATAATTGCAAGCTATCTGGATCAATAACACCATCATTATATATACCTGCATTTCCAGCTTCCATTACGATGTCTGGCTTACGACACCATTCACGTTCCCAATTAATTGATGTGGTATTAGAAGGAGCCATCCCTCCTCTTCTTGCTAACAGTTCTGCATTGGGGAATTGCCGGCTATCAATACTATCTTTTGAAGTATATCCTCCAACTGTAATTGCATTGAAAGATTGAGCGGGGTCATGAATCGTCAATTCATCATTTCGCAGCGGATAATTTATCCACTCATCCATTTGAACATTTCCCGAACTAACAAAGAATAAGGTTGATCTTCTTTCACCCTTTACGACACTATACAATAATTGATCAATAGCTGAAGACCAAGAAGAGGGGCGTCCTTTATATTCAAACTCTTCGCTTGTTACCGGCATACAAACAACCCTTTTGTTTTCCGGGTGAATTACTTCTGCACGAGCCACAGCTTCCAATGTAACTGAGCCATACACATCTGGATGATGTGGTTGACCTCTTTCAATTAATTTCACACTTTCTAAGTAATGATATACATCTATTGTGTGATTACCGGTGAACGCTTCAGTTAGATCACCATAAAATGTAAGGCCCGCCATGGGGGTACCATGGCCATGCATACCTCCGGTGTCCGCATTAGTCCATGCAGGGTTTACAGAATCAAGGTGCCGATTTTCAATAAGATCAATTAGCAAAGGATTAATCCGATTCACTCCTGTATCCAATAAACAAATTGATAAATTATCACGACGGTTCACTATCCGCCCTTTTAAATCATCTATCCATTGTTGCTGTTCCTGCTTGTCTAAATAAGTGAAGAACTGAGCAGTTTCTCTTGGTTCACGCAATTCTGATAATTGATCAGAATATAATATAGTCTGGCTCATCGTAGCAGCACTAGCTCTAACCAAAAAAACGATATGTTCAGGGAATATCAATAACCGTTCGCCAATTGTGACTTGTGCATCACCGATAAACTCCTGTAATTTTTGTTTAGCATCCTCGGCATCCTCATTCGTAGCCCGTGCAATCCAGATCTCCCACCATCGAACATCATCCTGTGCTGGAAAAGTTTCACCTGGTTCTTGCCAAAAGCTTTCTAATGTGGCGGCTTTTATTTGTTCGATGTTGGCAATTAGAGATTGATTTCTTGGATTGCCTTTTTTTGTTTTTAATGTAATATATGCATCCAGTTTTTTTAGAAACTGTGAGATTGCTTTTTTATTAAGATAAACAGTTGCCTCAATCTGCATATGCTCCTCCCCATCAGCGTCAAAGCTGATTATCTCCTTAAAAGAAGCTAAGCGCAAATTGCCTTTAGTATCAGAAAGTTTATCAAGATCCAGGTAAAAATCATAGTCGGAAGTAAAGCTAATATAGACAAAATCCCCAGCGGCATCAAAATCTTCCACAGCATCTTCGAAATCCTGCTTTAGCATGGCACCGTGTGTTTCAGGATTTACATTTGCTCTTACAGCAATGCCTCTGCCTGTTGAATTACTCGTGTAGGGAAATACCTCGCTACGTCCTTCGAGTAAAATGTGAGGGCGAATAAATTGTGGCATAAATTATTTAAATGGAGTCTTCCGGTGTTGGATGTATTTAATTAATCTTTCTTCAGATATTTCTCCGGTACCATAAACAAGAAGATCTTTTTCAAGGTCTTCGCAAATTCTATGTACATCGGCATAGCTAAGTCCTATTGATTCCTCGGCTATTGCCTTAAAGTCAAATCCTTTTGCGGGATGAAAATCAATTAGCTGTTGTTTATAAAACTTATACAACTCTTCTGATCCAGGCAAATTATATGAAATTAAGTCATCAAACCTTCTTAATAGGGCAGTATCCAATGCTGTAGGCATATTCGTAGCTGCAATGATCAAACTATTTGAATCATCTTTCTCCAGGTTTAGCAAAAAGCCATTTAATACTCGTTTAATCTCGCCAACATCATTGGTAGCAGTACGAGAAGTTCCAATGCTATCGAACTCATCGAACAAATAAACTGCTCTAAATTGGTGCATTGCATCAAATATCAAGCGCAACTTCGCTATAGATTCACCCATGTAACGGCTGATCAATCCATCCAGCCGTATAATAAATAATGGAATACTTAGTTCACAAGCCAAAACCTTAGCTGACATAGTCTTTCCACAACCCGGTGGACCAGTAAACAACAATTTTTTCCGGGGAAAGAGGTTATGTTGTTTTAATAGTTCTAATTTTTGCTGTTCATCCAAAATTCTTTTAAGAGCGCCTTTTAGTGCCGGTTCCAGCACCATATCTTTCAGTTTTTCCTTTGGATGAACCAATTCCAGCAGATCAGATAACTCTTTTTGTGCCGCATTTAGTGGCATGATTTTAAGCAAAGCTTGGCTATGGCGTTTACCTACTTTAGCCTTATCAATTAGTAATTTTAGTTCTTCGGCAAGAAGCTGGTTTCCTTTCCTGGCTTCCGCGGCCGCTATTTGCATAGCTATGGCATAAAACCTCTGATCATCTTCTTCAGCAAATGATTTAATAAGGCTTTTAATGTGCGATGCTTCTGCCATAGAATAGTTCACGTTCAGATTCAAAATAAAACAATTCCTTTGGTATATCAATCATCCATTTTATAAATGGAAAAAATAATGCCAAATAATACAGTTTGTTTAGAATGTCTTAGATCAAAAATTAGAATGCCCTAAAAATAATATTGATCTCAGGAAAGAGGTGTAATCAATTTTGTGTTCCAGCTGGGTTTACAAATGATGAATACGAAAAGGCAAAGCAGAGAATATTGGAGTAGCAATAAAACCTATGGCGGCGCCAGCCTCAAGTATCTAAAGCATAATCCCTATTTTTAGGTATATGAAGTTTTATTTGGGCGTAACAGATAATAATTGGTTTAATTACCTCGCCACCATAAATCCGGAAGATGTAAACTTCTGGCAGCCGGGCGGTAATTCAACATTTAAAGTACTGACACCGGGCTCACCTTTTTTGTTTAAATTGAAAAGTCCGATGAATGCAATTGGAGGCATAGGTTTCTTTTCAAGTCATACCTTTTTACCAATATCGATAGCCTGGGACACTTTCGGAAAAAACAATGGCTGTAATTCTTTTCAGGAATTGCAAAGAATGATATTGCAGTATAGGCAGAATAGGGTTGATATAGATCCTACAATTGGTTGTATTGTTTTGACCAATCCTATTTTCTTTAAAAAGGAGGATTGGATAACACTGCCGGAAGATTGGAGTAAAAGTATTGTACAGGGTAAATCTTATTCAACGGAGACTGAGATTGGGAATAGCCTGTGGATTCAAGTTGAAAATTTATTACAGAGATATTTATATACTGTAGCTCACTAGTGTCCTGTTAAATTAGATGAAAGTTCTTTGAAATTCTTAATAGACGTGTATTTGAGCCCAAAAATAAACGGTGACGATTTGAATTGAATTCCG
>JAYURR010000067.1:0-2061 GCA_043756605.1 Chitinophagaceae bacterium | reverse complement strand
CATAATAACCCACTTCAGTTGTACAGGAATTACCAAATATTTCAATCCATCTTTTATTTTGGTCTGAAAGAAAAACAGTGACTCCTTTTACAGCTTTGGTTTCGCTGTCAAATACCCTTCCATGTACCCGCCAGCCATTGGTGGGCAGCTTTTCTGTTTTTATGGATGCCTTTTCAATTTCCTTATCTAAACTTGCAAACATTTCTCTATTATACATTACCCGGCTCTCTGCGGCCTGCACTTCCGGGTGATCTTTGCCATGCTTCGCCTCCAGTCGTTGCATCTCTCTTTGCAATACCGCATCTTTAATTAACTGCGTATTTTTTTCTTCCTGCAAGCCTGCTAAACGCTGCTCATCAAGTTTATCAGCAGCATCATCAATATAGTTTAATGTTTCCTTCTCGTTATTTGGCACTGAATTATTTGTTCGCATAAATTTAAATTTTTAAAAGATCATTTATAGTATAAAACTGCAGGCAGTACCTGGTTTTAATTATTTAACCCAGTTGAATTTTTGCAAAAGGAATCATCAAAAACAAGGTTACTGTTAACTGCTTTCTTTAATCCAATTGGCAATAAACAATGCGTTGACTGGTTACCTGTTGCCGTATTCATAAATCCAAATGAAGCGAGTGAAAATAATGTGAGGGTTACGCCGTCTGAAAACCTGTTGTCATTGGAGCGTACGGTAACTCCAAACAAAACCGTATTTACCAATACAAGATCAAAAGTAAAAGTTTTTCCCTCAACAGCTATAAGCGACGCACATTCCGACTGGTTGATATTGAACGCTACATCATCAAGCGAAGCAATAAATTGTGAACTGAGGCAAAGATTTCTAAGCGGCGAACGCATATCCAATGTGGTTTGATTGGCCGAAAACATAGTTTTTCCATTGGGCAAAAATTGCATAGCCGTGAATAATTTTTGAAATGCCGGATCTGCAAGCGAGTTTTTACTATTACCAGGGGTTGTATTTCCCATGTTTTTGAATGCAAACAATAACAGGTCTTTTGAAATACCAAGGTTTAAAATATACACGGCTGAAGCAAAAACAGAAAGCGGATTTGTTTTATCGGTACCCAATGATGTAAACTCATTGCTTACCACAGATACAGGGCCAAAAGCAGAAAGATAAAGCGCAAAACCATGAGGCTGAACCACCACATTATCCTGCACTATAACGGCAGGCACTCCATCAAAAGAAGGTTTTGTATTACTAAACAACTTGTTTAAACTGCCCGCTTTAAAAGCAGATTTTATAACAATGCCGCCACGGTTACCGGGCTGTATGTTTACTTCTTCATTTACAACAGGTAAACCATTATTAAGTATGTTGTTGGTAGAAAAATCAAGTTTTTCGCCATGAAGCACAAAAATGCCACAAATGGGCGCACCTGGTATGAAGCCATTATCCTGTATCACATTTTCCTGTATTGTTCCATTGCTGCAATCACTTAAAACAATACCGCCAAAAGCCCAGGTTTTATTAAAGCTTTCCCTGGTATTTTCGGGCAACTGCCTGGCGCACAGTCTTATGGTATTCCTGTAAATGATCAGGTCTTTTACAACATTATAACTTTCGCCTTTTTCAACCGACAGCAGGCTGCTTATACCGCTTAAACCCATTTGCAGTATTAGATTTTCTTCAATACTTATTCCGTAAATGGGCGAATAATTGTAAGTTACTTCTCTTACTGAAAATTTATATTGCTGTTCATTTTCATGTACATGGCCCAATGTGATGCCATTACCTCTTCCGCCAATAATTTCATTTTGCCAAATGTTTATTTTTTCTGAAGTGCCACCGATCTGAATACCGCCCTGCGTTAAATATTTTTTTGTATATCTGCCGCTTGGCCTGTACAATAATACATACCTGATGAACGTGTAAACCTGGAACCGAATTGAAAATCCCAACTGGTAAGCTTTTAAGCGATCAAAACAAGGGTCAAATGGATCTCCATTCCCCGGATCACCGGGATCCCTAGGGTCATCAGGATCTTTGCCATCCGGTGCCGCTATTACTACAATTCGGTTTCGTTCTATTAAAACAGCATC
>JAYURR010000066.1:0-17131 GCA_043756605.1 Chitinophagaceae bacterium | reverse complement strand
TATTATTGCCAACAAAGAACTGGCTTTTCAAAACGAAGAAAAAGAAAAACGGGCAGCAGAGTTAAGCATTGCCAACACTGAACTTGTTTTTCAAAACGAGGAAAAAGAAAAACGGGCGGCTGAGCTCATCATTGCCAACAAAGAACTGGCTTTTCAAAACGAAGAAAAAGAAAAGCGGGCAGCAGAGCTAAGCATTGCCAACACTGAACTTGTTTTTCAAAACAACGAAAAAGAAAAACGGGCGGCGGAGCTTATCATTGCCAATACAGAACTGGCTTTTCAAAATGAAGAAAAAGAAAAACGGGCAGCAGAGCTCATCGTTGCAAATAAAGAACTGGCTTTTCAAAATGAAGAGAAAGAAAAACGGGCTGCAGAGTTAATCATAGCCAACTATG
Source organism: Chitinophagaceae bacterium (assembly GCA_043756605.1). GTDB lineage: Bacteria > Bacteroidota > Bacteroidia > Chitinophagales > Chitinophagaceae > Ferruginibacter. Next base: position 16,736 of record JAYURR010000066.1, on the reverse strand, counting down.
CCCGTAGTTTAATTGAAGCCAGTTTAGACCCGCTTGTAACAATCAGTGCCACAGGAAAGATTTTGGATGTGAATGAGGCATCAATAAAAGTTACAGGTGTTCCCAGGGAAAAACTGATCGACACAGATTTTTCCAATTATTTTACAGAACCCAAAAAAGCACAGGAAGGTTATCGCCAGGTTTTTGAAAAAGGTTTTGTGGCAGATTATCCGCTAACTATAAAACATAAAAACGGAAATCTGACGGATGTGCTTTATAATGCTTCCCTTTACAAAGATGATAAAGGAAAGGTACTTGGAGCTTTTGCAGCAGCCCGTGATGTTACAGAACAAAAATGGGCAAAAGATTTACGAATTGCCAACAAGGAACTGGCTTTTCAAAATGAAGAAAAAGAAAAACGGGCAGCTGAACTGATTATTGCCAATGAGGAACTGGCTTTTCAAAACGAAGAAAAAGAAAAACGGGCTGCAGAGCTCATCATTGCCAACAAAGAGTTGCTGGCATTCACTTATATATCAAGCCACGATTTACAGGAACCGCTGCGGAAAATACAAACCTTTGTCACCATCATACTTGAAAATGAAAATAAAAACCTGTCGGAGAAAGGGAAATATAATTTTCAGCGTATGCAACTGGCAGCCGGCCGCATGCAGCAGCTTATTGATGATCTGCTGGCTTTTTCCCGTATCAATACAACCGATCATAAGTTCGAAAAAACTGATCTCAACCTTATTATTGAAGAAGTTAAAAATGAGTTGAGGGATACCATACAGGAAAAGCATGCAATTATTAAAGCCACAGAGGTCTGCCCGGCCAACATCATTCCGTTTCAGTTTAGGCAACTCATGTACAACCTCATCAGCAATGCACTCAAATTTTCGAACCCCGATATACCAGCACACATTGTAATAAAGAGCAGCATTGTAAAAGGCAGCGAATTGGAAAACAACAGCCTATCGCCCGATAAAAATTATTGCCATATTACGGTTGCAGATAATGGTATTGGTTTTGAGCCGCATTTCAGCGATCGTATTTTTGGAGTGTTTCAAAAGCTGCACAGCAAAGAAGTATATGCAGGCACCGGTATTGGCCTTGCCATTGTAAAAAAAATAGTAGAAAATCACAAAGGCATTATTACAGCAACTGGCCAATTAAATAAAGGGGCAACTTTTGATATTTATATTCCGGCAGATTAAATCACTAACAGATATGCAAATAATTTCCTTTACTCCGTTGTTGCGTAAATGCTTCAGGTGTGTGAATGATGTAACTTATATCCTGAATTTTGTAATGTTATCAACATCGCCTCTTCTACCTTGTCATTACTTAACCCCCATTTATTAAATACATAACAATCCAGAATGAAATCAATATTGCTGATTGAAGACAATGCTGAAATTCGGGATAATTTAAAAGAATATCTTGAAATGGAAGGGTATCGTATTTATGCAACCAACCAAGGCAAGATGGGAAATGAAATGGCCCTGCAATATATTCCCGATCTGATTATTTGTGATATGCCTGAGCCCGGGATTGATGGGCACGAAGTTTTACGGCTGTTATTAAAAACAACCACAACCTGCGAAATACCTTTTATTTTTTGTACCACATTAAATGAAACGTTTAACAGAACAGATGCATTGGCACTTGGTGCAGATGATTATATTGTAAAGCCTTTTGAACTGGATGATGTATTAGCTATGATTAAGTACTGCATCAGATTTGGCAGTAAAAGACGAAAATTAGTTTTTTAGTTGAAAGCCGAATCTACTACCCGTGGAAAATCATCACTGGCGGAAGTTTTTTATAAAAAAAATGGCAGCCAGGCTGCAGCATGCTTTCTATGTAAAACTTTTAAACTTTCTACAAGTGTGCATGTTGTTTTTTAGCATACTATGTTTGGTATTAAGCTGAAAAATTAAGACTCAATTAATTTTTATTGCTAAAATCTAAAATACTTCAAATCATAAATACAAAAATGCCTCCGGTTTTACCGGAGGCATTTTTAATGCGGTACTGAAACTATCAATAATTTCTCAATGTCATCTCTACCCTTCTGTTTTTAGCTTTACCTGCAGCAGTATTATTATCTGCTACCGGCCTGCTTTCACCATATCCTGCAGATGCAAGACGGCTTTCGCTAATACCCTGACTTACCAGATAAGCTTTTACCGATGCGGCTCTTTGCTCAGATAAAGTTTGGTTGTATTCATCTTTACCCACAAAATCTGTATGCCCATCAATTTGTACTTTAAAAGAAGGATTCTCTTTTAAAATTGTAACTACATCATTTAATTTAGGAAACGATTTAGCCAGCAACGTTGCTTTAGCTGTTTCGAAGAAAATATTTTGCGCAGCAATTTTAACACGCTTTATTATTTCTTCGCTAATAACAGGGCATCCAAAATTAGAAGCCGGACCTTTTTCGTTGATACACTTATCCTCTTCATCATTTACACCATCGCCATCGGTATCAGGTATGGGGCAACCCTGGTAACGGGGTAATCCTGCAACTGCAGGGCACTTGTCCTGTTCGTCATTTATACCATCACCATCGGTATCAGGTATGGGGCAACCCTGGTAACGCAATGTTCCAAAAACATCCGGGCATTTATCATCTATATCGGCAATGCCATCACCATCTCTATCCGGGCAACCCTGTAATAAAGCTGGCCCGGCAATGTCGGGGCATCTGTCAACTATATCATTAACACCATCTCCATCTCTATCTAACACAACAGGTATTGGTGGTGGTGGCGGTGCTGATAATTTGCGGCCTGTACCAACTTTTAATGCAATACCTGCCCTTACTGTAGTCAGGTTCCAGGTTTCGGTTGTACGTGGATTTTGGCCAAAATAAGGATGATATGAAACGAAAGGAGACACAACAAATTTGGTTTTGCTGGTTGATGATCCCATCAGGAAATCGTATCCTATACCAACCTGTGCCGAGATACGGGTTGTATGCGTATTGTTAATTTCACCCTCTACATCAGCCGGTGGAGTTTGGTTAGGAAAAGCAGGATTGATACCTTGCTTATAGGTAAATGATTTTTCAGTAGTGAAAGCCATACGTGGCCCTGCATAAATGTAAAAACCATTTTTAAAAGGAGCCAAAAGTAAGCTTGGCTCTAAAGTAACATAGCTGAGGTTTGTTGACAAATCTGCCGGGCAGTTACAAGCGGTTGTTTGCTGTGCAAACTTTCCCCTGCGGCTATCATAGCCACCCTGCAACATAAAACCCAAAACAGATTTGGCAGGCCTGTATTGAATAACGCCGCCTGCATACACACCAACACCCCTTCCTTTATGAAAGGTTGCAGGCGAAGTAAATTCAGCATTCAGTTGTCTAGTACTTCCGTCAAAAAAGTTAACATTGGCAGCACCTACCACACCAAAATACCAGGATGGTTTAGCATACTGCTGTGTTTGTGCTTTTAATTGAATTGCTGTAAATATAAAAGCACATACAAAAAGGCTTTTGATGAAAAACGCTTTGCGCATTTCAACTTTAATTTTATTATTAAATTTCATATTTTTTGTTTTTAAGGCTTAATGATGATGTTTGTGCTGGTCATAACTACTGCGCCGTTTCTGGCAAGCATACGTCCAACTGCTGTTGCATGCGAATTCATAGTGATAGATGTTAAGGCAAGAATATTTCCCTGAAACGAAGTATAATCTCCAATTACTGCAGAACTACCAGTTTGCCAGAAAACGTTTTTTGCCTGTGCACCACCTGCTAGTATAACACTACCACCTGCACCACCAACGGTGGTAAAGCCAGATGCTATCTGAAAAATCCAAAAAGCATTTGGATTGCCTTGTGCATCAAGTGTAAGATTACCGTTAGCTATTGATAGCGTAGAAGTTGATTTATAAATACCAGGTGCTAATGTAAGTCCTCCCTGATCGCCAGATACAGTTACCGGTGCAGGAGATACGGCTGCTTCTGCGGCAAGATATGCATTGGTAAGATCGGTTTTGGCTTGTAGTAACATTGCCGGTACACCCGGCGGTGCAATATCATCAGATGCGTAAATAGCTCCATTCACAATAGTGGCAGGCGGAAAACCGGTAACTGATGCTCTAACACCGGGATAAATACCAACATCCAGATTATTAATAACACTCGGACCAGCCTGATTGCTAACACCTACGCCTGCTAAAATTCCAAAACGCTCTGCAGTACCAAGCACTACCGGCCCCTGTGCACTTGGTCCTGTAGTAAAGCTCCAAACATAATTATTTGCCAATGGAGTACCAGCAACATTTCTGGCTCCGGTAGTTATAGTGGCTGTATAAACAGTATTAATTAAAAGAATAACAGCGGGTGTAAAAGATGCAGTTGAACCACTGTATGTAACAGTACCTGCAACGGGTATTCCACTTCTGTTTAAATTAAAAGTTGTAAAATTAATGGTCAATGGATCCATAGGCATACTGAAAGTTGCTGTAATCACTTTATTGAGTGGAACACTAACAGCATTACTGATGGGGTCGGTTGAAATAATGGTTGGAGCTATATTAGAACCGGTAGTGAATGTCCATATATAATCACTTGCCAATGCTGTACCGGCAAGGTTTTTAGCCCCGGTGGTAATAGTGGCTGTGTAAACAAGATTACTTATAAATGGTACTGTACTTGTAAAAGAAGCTGTTGAACCATTATAAGAAACTGTTCCCAAAACAGGAGTTGCGCCTTGCTTAATGGTAAACGTGGTAGCATTAATAGTTAACGGATCCATAGCCATATTAAAAGTTGCTGTAACTGTTTTATTAAGTGCTACACCGGTTGCATTGTTTACTGGATCGGTTGATATTACTGCTGGAGAAACTGCAGTACCGGTTGTAAATGTCCAAACATAATTATTTGCCAATGCTGTGCCTGCAGGGTTTTTAGCACCTGTAGTAATAGTAGCTGTATAAACAGTACCTGGTAAAAGGTTAGTTGTTGGTTTGAATGATGCAGTTGTACCGCTGTAGGTAACTGTTCCTGTTATTACAGTTGTTCCCTGCATTAAAGTAAAGGTTGTAGCATTAATTGTTAATGGATCCATAGCTTCACTAAAAGTTGCAGTTATAATTTTGTTGAGTACTACCGCAGTGGCATTATTTGCCGGATCGGTAGAGACTACTGAAGGGGCAGTTTGAGATCCGGTTGTAAATGACCATACATAATTATTTGCCATTGCTATACCCACAGCATTTTTAGCCCCACTTGTAATGGTTGCCGTGTAAACAGTATTGGATGTTAAAGGCAATGTTGGTTTAAAGTATGCTGTTGTTCCACTGTAAGTAACTATTCCTGTAACTGCAGTGGCTCCTTGCTTAACTGTAAATGTGGTTCCATTAATGCTTAATGGATCCATAGGCATGTTAAAAGTAGCCGTAATGGTTTTATTAAGTGGTACTCCCGTTGCATTACTAAGCGGATCTGTTGTTATTACAACAGGCGATAAAGTAGCACCAGTACTAAAGGTCCAAACATAATCTGTTTGCAAAGCATTACCGTTTACATCTTTTACGGCCGTTGTAACCCTGCCAGTGTAGGTGGTATTAACTGCTAATGGGCTTGTAGGTGTAAATGTTGCTGTTGTGCCGCTGTAGGTAATTAATCCGGCAACGGGCGTTGTACCAGTAATGGTTAAAGATGCCTGCGTAATAGTTGCTGCATTCATCACTTCATTAAAAGTTACCGTTATCACTTTGTTACGAGCTACATTGGTTGCCAGATTAGCGGGATCAGTTGTAAGCACAAGAGGACAAACTGAGTCAACTTGCACAAAGTCGTCTTTTTTGCAACTGCCTAAAATTGCTGCAAGAGATATGGCAGCAAATGCCGTTGTCCATAATAATTTTTCTTTCGGTTTCATAAAGTTGTTTTTAAGTTTTAAAGTATTTGTTTAAGAGCCGCAAAGGTCACTGGTAATGATGCCTTTATTCTTACAGAACTCTGTTTATGTATTGTATCATTCACACATTGAAGATGTTTTTCTTTAAAGTGTATTGCAAAAAAACTGTGAATGATACAATTTTTAAAAGGAGTTATATAACAGCAAATTGTATAAACGGCCTCAATTTTGTTACCATCATACTAAAATTTATTATTATGCCTATACTTACAATTTTACTGGTACTTGTTGTTGTTGGAGTTATACTCTGGCTTGTAAATGCTTACATACCTATGGATAGCAAAATCAAAAGCATTCTTAATGTGGTAGTTGTTATTCTGGTTATTATCTGGCTATTGCAGGCTTTTGGTCTTTTTAGCTCTGTAAAAAATATACGTGTGTAAAAATTTCCACACTATATAGTTTAATCATGCATCACTTAATCCCACTTGCCTGATTTTTTTTTACTTGATAAAATATTACCAACATGAAAGCTTTAAAGAAAATAAGTCTGGTGTATGCATTGCAGATTTTTGCTGTAATACTCATTTTTGGATACACGGACTCTTCTTCAGGAGGAGAAACAAAAAAAATAATACCCAACAGTACTTCTACGATTGAGATGAGTAAAAACAGTACAATAAAAACTGCACAGGATTTCTCCTTAAAAGGACAAGAAAATTTATCGTGGATAGCTTACTTCAGGTTAAATAACGGCTACTGATTGTTTATGCAACAATTACTGATGCATTAAAATAAAGCAAAATGAAAGATGAGAATGTTTTTGAAGTCGCCATCAAGGATATACAGCGGCAGCCTTCGTTGTGTGCACCGTTAATTACAATTGACCTTAAAAAATTTATTGCACAAATAAAAGAAGAAGATCAATGGAAAAATACTGATCGCAATGCAATTACGGTTTTTAAATCGTTTGTAATGCGTATTATACTTATTGCTTTACATAAAGGTGCAGAGATGAAACCACACACTGCAACAGGCACCATAAGTGTACAGGTTATTGAGGGAGAAATGTTGTTTAAAACCGATGATCAAACCATAACATTATGTAGCGGGCAAATGCTTGTTTTGCATGAGGGAATTCAGCACAGTGTATTGGCAAAAGAAGAAACTATATTTCTATTAACACTAACAACTGCATAACTCAAATAAAAAACACATTGCAATTTAACCCGTTGCTGTACATACTAATTAAATTAATGAACGCACCGGCAAATACAACCTTAAACATAACAGATGCAAAAATGAGAGCAGCTTTGCATAGTAATGACCAGGCTGTATATTTAAAAATATACGACAATTATGCTGCCTCCCTTTTGGGGATGATAATGAAATGGATGAAAGACAAAGAAAAAGCAGAAATACTGTTATGCCGGGCTTTTACAGGCGCATGGGATAACAGAAATTTATTTGATGCAGAAACAGATACAGTTTATTGCTGGCTTTGCAGGCATGCAAGAAATTGCTATAACGAATTTGTAATAACTGACCATAAAAGTACTAACAATCTTATAAATTAAAGTAAACTACAACCTGGTAAGTTGCCCTTTGTTTAATCTAGTAAGTATGAAGATTTTATTATCGCTTTTTATTATTCTTTTAACCCAAAAAAAATCCAATGCCCAACTGGTACAACAACCAGCTATAGACAGTTCTTTACATTATGCATTAATTGCAGGCGGCAGCAAAGGCATTGGTTATTCCATTGCAGAAGCATTGGCTAAAAGAAATTATAATCTTATTTTAATTGCACGAAACAAAGACAGCCTTATTGCTGCTAAAAACAAATTAGAAGCCTCCTATCCCATTCATGTAGAAATTATAGTTAAAGATCTTGCTACCGAAAGTAGTGCCGCAGAAATTGCAACATGGTGTACCAACAAAAATATACGTTTAAAAATGCTTTGCAATGTTGCCGGCCTGGGTGGCGAGCATGATTATTTATCGCTTCCTTTAGATTCGCTTCGCTATATGATCAGGCTCAACCTGGAATCTGTGATGGCACTTACTTTAACATTACTTCCTTTGCTCGAAAAAAATGCGCCTTCTTATATAATGAATGTTGCCAGCATGGCCGGCTTTTCCCCAATTCCTATTAAAAATTTATATGCTGCTACAAAATCTGCTGTTGTCTCGTTCAGCTACTCTTTGCGCTATCAGCTAAAAGATAAAAACATAAGTGTTAGTTGCCTTGCCCCGGGGCCGGTTTTTACTAAACCATCTATCAAAAAATATACAAAAGATAAACTGGGTACTTTGGGCATGAAAATGGCAGTACCTGTAAAAAAAGTTGGTGAAGTTGCCGTAAAAAAAACATTAAAGGGAAAAATGATCATTGTTCCAGGCACCTTGTCAAAAACATTATCTGTTTTAGTTCGTTTTTTTCCACGGCGCTGGGTTGCGTGGTTTTATTACAGCTTTGCCAAATAAAAAAATTGATTTTTTAATTTGAAAACATAAAATATTTAATACCCTTGTTTATTGCTCTAAAAAATATCTTTACCGATGCCGGCAGCGTAACACTGTTTGCAGCAAGATTTTTTAAAGAAGTTTTTAAATCTCCGTTTGAGATGAGAGAATTTCTTAGGCAATGTTATGTAATAGGTTATAAGTCGTTGCCGCTGGTTGCTATTACTGGTTTTATTATGGGCCTGGTGCTAACATTACAGTCTCGCCCTACCCTTGCCGAGTTTGGTGCCGAAAGCTGGTTGCCAGGCATGGTAGCACTTTCGCTTATAAGGGAGATTGCACCTGTAATAACAGCATTGATCTGTGCCGGTAAAATCTCATCGGGCATTGGTGCCGAGTTGGGTTCAATGAAGGTTACTGAACAGATAGATGCTATGGAAGTATCTGCCATCAACCCATACAAATATTTAGTAGTTACCCGCATTCTGGCTACAACATTAATGATTCCGGTATTGGTTGTATTTGCAGATGCTATTGGTATTTATGGTGGATATGTTGGTGTAAATATTCACAGCGATTTAAACATCTTCCGATATTTTCAGCAGGTGCTGGATTCAATTGATTTTTTAGACATAATACCCGCAACCATTAAAACTTTTTTCTTTGGATTTTTTATCGGATTAATTGGCTGCTATAAAGGATACACGGCAGCCAACGGAACAGAAAGTGTAGGTAAGGCTGCTAACTCCGCGGTGGTAGCTGCATCGCTTACCATTTTTATTATTGATATGCTGGCAGTACAAATAACAGATCTTTTTTTCTAAAAAATAATGATACAGGAAAATATAAATATTAATAAAGCTTTGGTTGCAGATACAAATGGTGTTGTAATTGCAATAAAAGGATTGTACAAATCTTTTGGAAAAGACAATGATGTATTAAATGGAGTTAATCTTAAAGTAAACAAAGGTGAAAATCTGGTAATTCTGGGCAAGTCGGGATCGGGTAAGTCAATCACTATAAAATGCCTGGTTGGCCTGGTAACTGCAGATAAAGGCGAAATTAAAGTATTTGATACAGATATCGATTCGCTAAATTATAAAGAACTAAATGCAATCAGGGTTCGTATCGGTTTCCTTTTTCAAAATGCTGCATTATACGATTCTATGACGGTAAGAGAAAATCTTGCATTTCCCTTAAAGCGTCATTTAAAAAAATTAACAGCTGCTGAAGTAGAAGCCGCAATATTAGAGGCTTTGGATAGTGTAGGACTTGTTGAAGCTATTGATAAAATGCCAGCTGAATTATCGGGTGGTATGCGCAAGCGGATAGGATTGGCACGTACGCTTATTTTAAAACCAGAAATTATTTTGTATGATGAACCCACAACCGGACTTGATACAATTACTTCAAGAGAAATTAGTGAACTGATACTGGCTATTCAGAAAAAAAATAAAACAACGTCCATCATCATTACACACGATATGGCCTGCGCTAAATTAACCGGAGACAGGCTGGTAATTTTAAAAGATGGCGTGATTGATGCAGAAGGAACTTATGAATCATTAGAAAAAAGTGATGATGAGTGGATACGTTCATTTTTTATCTGACCATTAAATAAAAATTAATTTATGAAAAAAGAAACTGGCTTTACCTGGAAACTAGGCATGTTTGTAGTAATTGGCCTGATATTGTTTACAGGCACTATTTATTTTGTTGGTAAACAAAAAAATCTGTTTGGTTCTACTTTTAAACTAAAGGCTGAATTTAAAACAGTAAGTGGCTTAAAGGAAGGTAACAATATTCGTTTTTCGGGCATTAATGTTGGCACGGTAGATGGAATAGAATTAATAACAGACACATCGGTAATGGTTAATATGGTAATTAAAAAAAGCGTTCAGCAATTTATTAAAACTGATGCAATAGCAAGCATTGGTTCAGATGGGTTGATGGGCGATAAAGTACTTACTGTATCTCCTGGTAACAGCAGTTCAAAAATGGTAAGTTCCAATTCACTCATCGGTTCAAAAAGCGCTGTAGAAATGGCCGATGTAATGAACAGTTTAAAAACCAGTGTTGATAATGCTGGTATTATAACCGCACAACTTGCTCAGGTAAGTTATAAAATAAATAATGGTAATGGCCCGCTATCAAGGCTGATTTCTGATGAGGGCTTTTCAAATAGCCTAAAAGGCACTTTAACAAATCTGCAGATCAGTTCAAATGAATTTGCACACTTCACACAAAATCTCAATAAGGGTGCCTTGTCAAGTAAACTAGATTCTACTATGAGCAACCTCCAATCGGGTACCAAGGGATTAAGTGATAATATGGATGCTGTAAAAAACAGTTTTTTATTAAGAGGATATTTTAGAAAACAGAAAAAAGCAGCAGAAAAAAAGAATGCGGAATTAAAAAAACAGCAACAACTGAAAAAATCAAATATTTTAAAAAACGCTACAGATAGTTTAAAATGATGACGATGAATATGAGAATGATATAACTTATTATGATGATTCTGTAATGGTAGAAGGTGTAAAAAAATCAAACTTTGCATAATGCCTTTATAAAAAAAACGCAATCAATCAACAACAATACAGCGGTATTGAATAACCTGAAGCTGCCAGTAAGTTTCATTATATAAGTGATATATTTTTTAGAATAAAAACCGTTAATCATAAATAAAAAAGTGGCATACATTTTGACTTTATTAATTCGCAATTACTTAACAATTTAAATAATCAATCATGGGAAATCTGCTCTACACCGTAGCCGTAATATTAATTATTATTTGGGCTGTTGGCTTTTTAGGATTTGCTGCCGGCGGGCTAATTCATATTCTTTTAGTAATAGCTGTAATAGCTGTTTTAATAAGAGTTATACAGGGTCGTAAACCTTTGTAAAAAATTTTTAAACTTTAAAAAAAAAACAAAATGGGAAACTCAAACAACACAGGAAAAGTACTGGGGGCAATATTTTTAGGTGCGGCCGTAGGCGGAGCACTGGGAATACTTTTTGCACCAGACAAAGGCAGTGAAACAAGAAAGAAAATTTCTAAAAAAGGTAATGATCTTACCGGTGCTGTAAAAGAGAAATTTGAAAAAATTGTTGAAAAATTTAAGCGGGAAGTTGAAGATGTTAAAGACCAGGCAAATGATTATGCTGAAAATGGCAAATCAGTACTGGAGAAACTTAAGACAAATTAATTAGTCTTCTCTTTTAACCGGAACATTAGTTAACAGCCGGAAATTATTTTCCGGCTGTTATTATTAAAACTACTAAAATGGAAACTCAGAAAAATCTGATTGACCCCCTGTTTGAAAAGGCAGAGGCCTATGGTAAAACAAGTTTTGAATTACTAAGGCTTAAAGCATTGGATAAAACAGCTGATGTTACTTCCACATTGTTTTCAAGATTATTATTTATACTGCTTGCAGCAGTTTTTGCATTCACAATAAACATAGCAATTGCCCTCTGGATAGGTGATTTACTTGGTAAAGCATATTATGGTTTTTTTATTGTAGCAGGGTTTTATGCACTTGCAGCCATCGTTATTCTAATTGTACATCCATCTATAAAAACCCGGGTAAACAATACCATCATTAAGCAATTGTTCAACTGATAATTTATGAAACCTATTACAACCGCCGGAGAATTAAAAGCAGCAATCAGGGAGTTAGAGGCACAGCAGGCAGCAGAATTGAGTATGTTAAAAGATCAGTACAAGGAAACTAAAGAAGGATTTAAACTGATCAATATTATAAAAGGCACTTTTAAAGATTCAGCTGCTTCGCCCGATTTAAAAAAAGATGCTATTAATGCCGCTATTGGTTTTACAACCGGTATTGTAGCCAGAAAACTTGTGATAGGAAAAACGATTAATCCATTTAAAAAAATATTAGGCCTTATTGTTGAAATGGCAGTGGCGGGTACAGCAGTTAAAAATGCACAAGGTATAAAATCAGTTGGAAGCATACTTTTCAATACCTTATTCAGAAAAAAAGACGAAAAGATAAATCACAATGGATAACCTTTTATAAATACTCTTTTAAAATCAGTGTAACAGATTTTATTTTGACATTCGAAATAAAAAATTTAATTCTATTTTTTTAAATAATAAAGCCATCCCCATTAAATTATAATTCAATTATGAAAATAAATATCGGCCTTTCTGAGAAAAATTTAAAAGCAAGCGCAGACTTACTTTCAGTTGCATTGGCAAATGAAATGACACTGTACATTAAAACAAGAAAATTTCATTGGAATGTTGCCGGTGATAGTTTTATGGAGCTGCATAAATTATTTGAAAAACAATATGCTGAGCTGGAAAAAGCAATTGACGAAATTGCTGAAAGAATTGGAAAGCTGGGTCTTAAAACCATTGGCACTATGCAGGAGTTTTCTAAACTCACTTCCATAAAAGAAAGCCCCGGAAAATATGCTGCTTCAAAAGATTTACTGATGGAATTGCTGAAGGATCATGAAACAATTATTATTATGCTCAGAAAAAATGTAGATGAGTGTGCAGATAAAATTGAAGACACAGGCACAGCCGATTTTTTTACCGGCCTAATGGCACAACATGAAACCATAGCCTGGACCTTGAGAAGGTATCTTAACTGATATAAATACAAACAAAAAGGTAATAGTTTGTTTTAATAAAAAAGACACAATCAAATTTTTGGTTGTGCCTTTTTTATTGTGGAGCTGCAGGGAATCGAACCCTGGTCCAAACATATTCGCCGTAAGCTTTCTACATGTTTATTTATGCATTAATTGTAGAGAAACGGCAGGAGCATAACAAACCAACCGAATCCTTAGATGAATAATCTTAAGCAGAAGTCACATCATTCCGCTGCAGCATACTGTTTTTGTTTTGAGTCGGCGGAGGAACATGGTAACAGTACAACCTGTTCAACGGCCCTAATGGGTGCTAATCTATCGATTAAGCAGCCATGGCATACTGTGTATTGCCATATAAAATTTTCGTATTCAGATTAAACTGCTAATTACGCAACGCAGTACATGCTTACACTTACAAAGAGCTATGCTGTCAAAACCGGTCAGCCCCGTAAAATACATTTGAAATGTTACAACAGCAGCTGCAAATTTAAGTAAACTTATTCACAGCACCTTTTAAAACAAAATAATTTGATAATAATTAGTATTGTAAAGGCATTCAAATCTTCCTGCTTTCATAAAACTTATTCCAGATCCATAAGTTTGCCCTTATTCAAAAAAAAATGTTAAAAATTTTGTTTGAACTGAATATTTTTTTCTGTATCATTGTGGTAACTATCTACTGCGCTGTATTTGGCATCAAGTATTCTCCTTCTTGCTCATTATCGTTACAGTAACAAATATCCTTCTGAACAATCAACTGTACCGTCGTTATTTATTTGTACTACCCTATCACACTTTTTCTTGATTTCAGTTAACCATTAATTAATTTTTATGACAAAAATTATCCCCTTAATTGTTTTAATGCTATTAAGCGTGTTTTTTACAAAAGCACAAAATCTAAGTCAGGCTGAAAAAAATACAGCTTTACAGTTAGTTAGTCAGTTAAGTAGTTCTAACGACGCTGCTGGTATCTCAGCTGATTTAATCAGTAATTCGAAAGTTTTTTATACTTACGAAGATGTTGCTACAGGAATACGATATGTATCCCTGCAACAGGTTTATAAAGATATTCCGGTGTATAACCAGATACTTGCCCTTTCTTTTAGGGGCGGCAAACTGCTTTCCAATTTTGGAGCTTTTGATCCAAATATTGAGAATAGAGTAAATGTTGCTTCGGGTACTCCGGCAGTAACTGCAGAATCTGCTGTTCAATCTGCTTTATCTGATAGGGGTTTTCATGCTACACAAATGGCCATTGCCCTTAATCGCAAAGATGAAGGCAGGTTTGTTGAGTTTAGTAACATGGGAGTATCCCGTGAAAAAATTACGGCACAATTAACCTGGGTACCTGATGAGTTAACTAAAACATACAATTTAGCCTGGCAGGTATATATAATTCCAAAAACTACATCCGATTACTGGATGGTAAGAGTAAATGCTGTAAATAACAGCATTTTAGGCGTTGATAATTATACAGATTATGATAATTGGGGGGTACCAAATGAAAATCCCAATATTAAATATCCCGGATTTGATTATGGAAAAGGTTTGTCTGTTTATTCAAATCCCGAAACCAGGAATTTTTTCGATTTTAAAAAGATTGAAGTTAAAAAAACTGATGACCCTTCATTGGTTACAACTGCTTCATATAGGGTAGTTCCTATTCCTGCAGAAAGTCCGCTGCATCCGGGTGGTGCTCCGGCCTTGCGTACTGATCCCTGGTTAAATGCAGGTGTAGTTGCAAATGCTGTTACCCTAAAATGGCATACCGGTGCTGCAGCTGCAGACTATGATCACAGCCGAAGTAATAATGTATGGGCTTACGAAGACCGTACCGCACCAGCAAACACAGGTACAATAGCTAAGTCTGCTGCTTCTCAAACTGCTTTTCCTAATTTAACTTTTGATTTTGTTCCTGATTTTACTCAGGAGCCAACTGTTAATACAGTAGCAGTACCTAATCAACGCTTTAATATTACAAATTTATTTTACTGGAACAATATTGCACATGATGTATTATATGGTTATGGATTTACAGAAGCCGGCAAAAACTTTCAGGATGATAATCTTGGCCGTGGCGGTGCAGGAAATGACCATGTAAATGCTGAGGCGCAGGATGCAAGTGGCACCAATAATGCAAACTTTAGTACCCCAGCCGATGGTGGTAGCGGAAGGATGCAGATGTTTTTATGGACTGCCCCTACCCCCGACAGGGATGGTGATGTTGATAATGGAATTATTCTTCACGAGTTGGGTCATGGTGTAAGTAACCGTTCTAACCCTGGTGGTACCGGTTGTTTAGGCAATGCCGAACAGGCAGGTGAAGGATGGAGTGATTATATTGGTTTAATGCTTACACAAGACTGGGCAACTGCAACTAACTCTACAGGTTTTAATTCTCCAAGAGGTATTGGAACCTATGCACTTAATCAGCCAAATAATGGTCCGGGCATCAGACCCCAAAGGTATTGTACAGATTTTGCGGTAAATAATGCAACTTATTCAACTTTACCGGGCCAGGCTATTCCGCATGGAGTGGGTTGGGTATTTTGCTCGGCATTATGGGAACTTACTTGGGAACTGATCAATACCGGATCTAATCCTGGTATTGAACCCAATATATATAATTTCGCATCTACCAAGGGGAATGTTGTTGCTATGCGTTTGATGATGGAAGGCCTTCGCACCCAACAGTGCCAGCCTGGTTTTATCAGTGCACGTAATGCGATTTTGAGGGCAGATACAACCTTGTATGGAGCTGCCAATGCCTGTGCTATCTGGAGGGCTTTTGCCAGAAGGGGTATGGGTTTTGGTGCTGCAGAAGGTTCTACCTTTAGCATTACCGACCAAACTGTATCTTTTACTATGCCTCCCGCATGTGGTGTTGTAGTAGGGCCATCAGTTACCATTAACCAGGCCGCTGCACAACCCGATCCTACATCAGCAAGTCCAATCAACTTTACCATTGTATTCAGCGAGGCTGTTGTTGGGTTTGCTAATGGTGATGTTACTTTAGGTGGAACTGCCGGTGCAACTACTCAAAATATTACCGGAGGACCTACTACATGGAATGTGGCCGTTTCGGGTATGACCGCAACCGGAACCGTAACAGCTTCCATTGCAGCGGGTGTTTGTACCAATGCGGCTTTAGAAGCGAATAATGCTTCTACCAGTACCGATAATCTGGTTAATTATATAGCTACTCCTGCAGGGACTTGTACAACGTTTGTTGCAAGTATTGTTTCAACTGACCCAACAATGGCATCCAGGCCTTTCCGGGATGGAGTTGTTAAAACCTGTGCAGCACCGGGGGGGCCTTGTAATGCAGCATCAGTGGCAGGTACATTCAACAGGCAGGTTTTTCAATGGACAAACCCTGTAAATCAGTGCGTTACTGTTACTTATATTGCCACCAATGCCAACTTTACTTTTTTAACGGTTTATAATGCACCACCAACTTTTGGCAGCCTGTGTACTAACTGGGTCACTGATGCCGGATCAAGCGGAACTAATGGTGTGCCAATCGTATTTTCTTTCAATGCCATTGCAGGTACAACCTATTATTTTTTAGTAAATAACATCACTACATTACCGGCAAATTGTACAATACAAATATCAGCAGCTACCTGTGCTGCTGTTGCGCCAGGCGTAACTATAAACCAGGCTGCAGCTCAGCCTGATCCTACATCAACGTCACCAATCAACTTTACGGTGGTATTTGATCAGCCAGTTACAGGCTTTACTACCGGTGATGTTACTTTAAGTGGAACTGCGGGTGCAACTACAGGTACA
>JAYURR010000065.1:0-2069 GCA_043756605.1 Chitinophagaceae bacterium | reverse complement strand
TCCTTTTTGTACTTTTTGGCATTGCTTTTTGGGTAATTGTACAGCAAACTTATAAGCCCTGAAAAGCCCGTCCAAATAGATTATCAGCCTTGTAGCCGTTTTAATTACATCATAAAGCACTAACTGTTTTATGGCGAAAATTGAACTTGAAAACAAGCATTGAATATCTGCATTTTTGTAAAAAATGCAGGGCGATGGCAAAAGAAAATCCCAATAAATCAAAAGCACGTGGTTACTATTTAACCGGCGAGTACACCCAAATAGAAATTGCAGAAATGACAGGCGTAACACCTAAAACCATTGGCGATTGGAAAGCTGAGGGCGATTGGGAATCGCTTAAAGAAAGCATGCTTACCAGCCGGGAAAATGAGTTGAAAAATTTGTACAAAATATTAAAGAACGTTAATGAAAAAACGATTGAAGATATTGATGCAAAGCGAAGAGTAAACCCCAAAGATGCTGATGCAGTTATCAAATACACAGCAGCCATTAAAAATTTAGAACTGGAAACCAGCATTGCCGATAAGGTAGAAATAGGCACCGCCTTCATCAATGACGTTCGCAAAACAGATATGGAATTGGCGAAGGTTATAGCCGCACATTACGAAGTGTTTTTAAAATCCTACATCAAATAATGAATCTTAAAGACAGGCAGGCATTAAAGGAGTGGGATCTGTTTAAAAAGCAGATAAAACAAAGTACCTACATTGACCTTACGGAAACGGAGGTTGATAAGCGTAAGCGTATAAAAAAACTGGAAGCCGATTTTGAGAAATGGGCTAAATATTACTTTCCAAAATTTGCCACTGCCGAACCAGAGCAGTTTCATAAAGATGCTGCAAAGCACTGGATAGAAAATGAAAAAACATACCATGCCCGTGCATGGAGCAGGGAACTGGCAAAGAGTACCAGGGCAATGATTGAAGACATGTATTTGATGCTTACCGGCAAAGCCCGTTTTAAAATACTCATCAGTTACAGTGGCGATAATGCCCAACGGCTTTTAAAGCCCTACAAAGCCAATTTAGAAGTTAACCAACGCATCATTAATGATTATGGGCCGCAAAAGAAAATTGGCGATTGGGAAAGCGATTTATTGATAACACAAATGGGCTTTGGCTTTGCTGCCATTGGTATGGGCCAAAGCCCACGTGGTATAAAATTAGATGAGGTAAGGCCGGATATTTTAGACTTTGATGATTGCGATACCGATGAAGATTGCCGTAACCCTAAAACCATTAACCAAAACTGGAAATGGATTGAAGAGGCAACTATACCAACTATGAGTATTAGCGGCAACCGCCGCATACGTTTTAATGGTAACCTTATTGCCAAAGATTGCTGTATGCAACGGGCGATGCTTAAAGCAAAGTTTAAGCAAACAATTAACATCCGTAATAAAAAAGGCAAATCTAACTGGCCTGCAAAAAACAGCGAAGCTGATATTGATTATGTATTAAGTGAAATTAGTTACACAGCTCAACAAAAAGAGTACTATAATAATCCGATAAGCGAAGGCACAGTATTTAAAGAAATGTACTACAAGCAAATGCAGCCGATTTTGCAATACCGGTTTTTAGTAGCCTACACTGATTTGAGTTACAAAGGAAGTGCTAAAAACGATTTTAAAGCGGTGGTGTTGGTTGGCCGGTGGAATGATGAGTACCATATTTTAAAATGTTTTGTACGCCAATGTACAACCAGCGATTTTGCAAAGGGCATGGCCGAAATATACAACTGGATAAATGGCCGGGTGCCGGTGTACTGGTATGCAGAGGCAAATTTTTTACAAGACATCATCATAAAAGAATTACAAACACATTTTAAGGCTTTAAAAGTTCCGATTGTACTGAGTGAGGATAAAAGAAAAAAGCCTGAAAAATATTACAGGATAGAAACCACACTGGAACCGCTTAACACAAATGGCCGCTTATTTTTAAACCAAAACGAAGAAGCCAACCCCAGCATGTTGATTTTGGTAGAGCAATTTAAAATTATTGAACCAGGCAGCCGTGGCCATGATGATGCACCGGATGCAGTAGAAGGTGCAAAGCATATTATTGATTCAA
>JAYURR010000064.1:0-17162 GCA_043756605.1 Chitinophagaceae bacterium | reverse complement strand
TGAATTTGACAACCAGCTAAGACGGCAAAGAGCAATAGCAGGTATGAAAGAAAAGATTAACCTGGGTATCTGTATCAGCAAGCCTCCACAGGGTTATGATATTGTTCGGCGTAACGGTCAAAGGATGATTGTTGTTAATGAAGAGGGCAAAAAAATACGAAAGGCTTTTATGTGGAAAGCAGAAGGCATGAAAAATGAAGAGATTATTACAAAGCTTAAAGCAATGGGTATTCCCATGTATAAGCAGCAGTTGACTAAAATCTTTAAGAAGACCTTTTATTGTGGTGTGCTAAATCATAGTATGCTGGAGGGTAGGGTTATAGAAGGTACACATGAAAAACTGATTTCCAAAGAATTGTTCTTAAAGGTTAATAATATCAATACACAATCCTTTGGTTATGGTGTGCCGCATAAAAAAGAAGATGGAAATATTCCTTTGAAAATTTTTGTTAAGTGCGATGATTGCCGGGAACCCTTTACCGGTTATATCGTAAAAGCAAAAGGATTATATTACTATAAATGCCGCACGAATGGTTGTAAGTGTAACCGTAGTGCTGATAAGATGCACAAACTTTTTACAAGCCTGCTTTTAAATTATACTATCGAACCTGAAGGAATGGATCCTGTACAATACCAGTTGGAATATCTCTACCAACAACAAAATAAAGAAAATGTGGAGCAGGAGTTAGCTCTTAAAAAATCACTTACCGAGGTTCAGAAAAATATTGACAACATCGAAGAAAATTACTTCATCAAAAAAGAAATGTCCCGTGAAACCTATGATAAATTCCTTTTCAAATACCAGTCTGAAAAAAACAATATCATCAAACAAATGGAATCTTATCAGGGAAAGATTTCGAACTTAGAAAATTACATTACCAATGCTCTTACACTATCTTCCAAACTCTCTGTGGTATGGTCTTCCAGCCCTGTAGGAATTAAAGAAAAACTGCAAAAACTCATCTTTCCTGAAGGGATTTACTATAATCGTCAAAATGAGGCTTTTCGAACTGAAAAAGTAAATTCAATTTTCGCAGCAATTGCAGTCCTATCGAACAATACACCCGAAAATAAAAAAGGGACAAATCATTCTTGTGATGACTTGTCCCTTAAAGCGGAGACTAAGGGATTCGAACCCTTGATAGAGTTTCCCCTATACACACTTTCCAGGCGTGCTCCTTCAACCACTCGGACAAGTCTCCATTAAAGGGCTGCAAATCTACGTTGTAATATCTGCAATCTCAAATTCATTCCAATACTTTTTCCATTGCTGTACTGCGGGAGCCCTTTACCAAAACATTTACCTGGTTAAAGTTTTTATTTTTAAACCACTCCTTTGCTAGTAAAGCGTTTTCAAAAAAAGAAAAATCATGCGTTACTTTATTAAAATCTCCACCAACCAAAACCACATCCTTCCAATTGTATTTTTTTATAAGATCAATTAAATTTTGATGTTCATGCTCACTTTCAGAACCCAGTTCCATCATGCCGCCAAGGATAAGTACTTTATTAGGCCCATCCATTTTTGCAAAATTTTCAATAGCCGCTTTCATGCTGGTTGGGTTTGCATTGTAAGCATCCATAATAATTTTATTGCCGTCTTTTTCTATTAACTGGCTCCGGCTGTTTGATGGTATATAATTTTCCAATGCCTGTTTTATTTTTTCATCAGGCACTTTAAAATATTTGCCAACGGCAATAGCCAGCAAAATGTTGGGTAGGTTATATTCACCAACCAGGTTTGTTTTAATAGAATCAGTTCCGGCTCCATTTGTTATTGTAACTTCCAAAAACTCTGTGCTGTTTTTTACAATACCAGTAACATCCGCATCATGTGTACCATAAGTAAAGCGTGCAGCAATTCCTTTGCTCATTTCCTGCAGGTAATCGTAATCCCACATAACAAAAGCTGTACCCTCATGCAGTCTCAAATAATCGTACAGCTCTCCCTTGCCTTTACGTACACCTTCCTCGCCGCCAAAGCCCTCTAAATGGGCCTTGCCGCAGTTTGTAATAACGCCATGTGTGGGCATTGTGTATGTGCAGTAACCTTCTATTTCTTTTTGATGATTGGCTCCCATTTCAATGAGGGCAATTTCAGCATCTGCTTTTATTTTTAAAATGGTTAAGGGTACGCCTATGTGGTTATTAAGATTTCCTTCGGTTGCGTATGTTTTATAAACTGCAGATAAAACAGCATACATTAATTCTTTAGAAGTAGTTTTACCGTTGCTGCCGGTAACTGCAATAAATGGTATCTGTTTTCCGGATGTTGCAAATAAAAACTGACTTCTATGGTGCAATGCCAAATCTTGTATAGTAGTTAATACATCAGGCACTTTGATGATCTTTTCATCCGTACTTTCTGTAAACTCATCAACAACAGCATAGGCTGCGCCTTTGGCCAGCGCTTCATTTGCAAACAGGTTACCATTAAAGCTGGGACCTTTTAAAGCAAAAAAAATATCCCCTTGCCTAACCTTTCTGGTATCGGTTTGTATAGATGGAAACTGCAGGTATAATTTATATAATTCAGGTATTTGCATAAGTCAAAATTAAAGTAACACATTTAAATTTAGGCATTAAAAAACCTCCCGTTATTTGCTACGGGAGGTTTTTTAATATAGTATTTAAAAATTTACTTTCTCTTTTTCTTGCGTGAGTTTTGTTTACGCTTGCCAAAAATATTGCCCTCTTTAAATCCTGGTCCTTCTGGCGGGCCAAGGTATGTTTGTGCACAACGGAAACCAACTGTACTTGCTGATTGAGTCTCTTGCATAAACCTGCGGGTACCTGGCGATAACCAATAAGGCCTGTCGTTCCAGCTTCCGCCTTTAATAACTCTTGATGAATCATTTATCAATGATGTAACGCCGTAGCCATAAAAAACACCGCTTGATGAATCTCCATCAAGGTAGTTGATTACGTCATTTTTCTGATAGTTTGTACGGTTCTTAACATCTTCATCAGAGATATCAACTTTTTTTAACCGGCCCATGCTGTCTCTCTCATATTCTCCGCCAGAGTTTTTATAATATTTTTGAAATTTATTACCACGGAAGTAATTGAAATCTTCAGCATCTGTAGATGTCATAGGTCTGTACACATCACCAACCCACTCACTTACGTTTCCACTCATATTATACAATCCAAATGCATTTGGATAAAAAGATTTGATATTCCCTGGTATGGCAGCACGGTCATTTAAACCACCGGCAATACCCATGTTATCGCCACTGCCTCTTTTAAAGTTAGCTAAAAACTTACCTTGCCAGGTTCCACGACGGTTATCACGTAAACCATTTGGGTTATTGCTCCAGGAGTATATTTGCTGATTGGAAAACAACTCCTCACCACTTTTTTTCTCTTTGGTACGTGGACTTGGATTTTGTGATAACATACCATATGCTGCATATTCCCACTCAGCCTCAGTTGGCAGGCGATAACCCATATTCAATATACCATCGTCCATACGTACTGTTGAACGTGGTTTACCATTAACATCTTTTAAAGCCGATTTTTTGGGTTTATTTCTTCCCTGAATCATATCCGGTGCCATAAGATAGGTTTCTGTGTTAAAGGAACCATCGGCACCAGCACCTTTCATTTCTCTTTTAATAGCATCTTTTTTAAGATAGCCTTTGCTTTGCAGGTTTAATTCATTTACACGATCAGTCCTCCAGATACAAAAATCATGTGCCTGGCGCCAGTTTACACCAACAACAGGGTAATAGTTATAGGAAGGAAAACGGAAATAATACTCTACATAAGGTTCGTTATAGGCCAACTCTTCACGCCAAACCAAGGTATCGGGCAAAGCCTTGTTAAGTATATTGGTATCGCCTGAAAATGTATTTTCAAGCCAATATAAATATTCACGATAGTGAACATTGGCTACTTCAGTTTCGTCAATAAAAAATGATGGAACCGTGATACGGCGGGGAACATTATTCCAATCGCCCATAACATCTTCATCTTTTGCACCCATTACAAACGAACCTCCCTGAACAAATACCAGGCCTGGTCCTGCTTTTGGGTATTTTACCTTAGCTACATGAAAGTTACCCATGTTTTTATCATCATAATTCCAACCGGTGGCCGATGATTTGCTTTGTTTTTTACCCAAAAGGCCGCCTTTTTTACAGGCACTTAAAGAAACCGCAGCGATTATCAGGATGATCGCATTTTTACCAGAAAGTAGTTTAATCATGTTCATTCGTTTATTGTATTGTTTTAACGAAAGGTTTTCTTAATTATTGTATATGAAGTTACACTGGCTGCGAATATAAAGACTTTAGATCAATTTGAACTATTTCGGGTTCTTTTTTTAAAGTTAAAATTGTTAATGTGGTAATGGTACAGATGCTTCCTCAAATCTTTAATGTTTTTAACTTATAAAAATCAAAAATAAACAACGGCACCAATTATATTCTTTATTAAAAAAGTTACCAATGGTAATATTGTTGAAGGGCAAGTTTTATTAAGCAAACTGTTTTTGTAAAAATTCGTACAACGATACAGTAAAGTAAGCTTTTGTTTTTTTGCAGAAGCATAATGTGTTTTTCTGAATTACTAAAAAGCACAAACTCAGCTTATTTAAAACCCTTTGTGAATAAGGCTTTAAGCAGATTTCGTATACATTTTTTTTACTTCCAGGTTTAACTGCCAATTACATGGTTTAATATTTTGAAAAAATGTAAAAATATTTTTTTTATTTTTTGGTTAGTATTATCAGGTGCTATATCTTGTAAACAATAAAAGCATAATACCAATGTTAATTGCCGAATTGTTAATTTACTGTAAAAATAAAATTATAAGAGATTTTTTTTTAACTTGCCGGTAATTGCTAAAAAACTTTATTTTTGAGCTGTACCAAAATTAACAGTGTGTGTGTAACTGCAATAAACTGCATCGCAAAACGTTATTAAACTGGTAAAATGAATTTTAAGCGTGATTCCAATCTAAAGAAAAGGTATTACCCAAATTGAGTATTGTTCTGAATAAAAAACCCTTTATCTTTGAAATTCACACAATTTTTAGTTTTTTTTTAACAAGATTTTATAATTTAGTTGTTCATTTAAATAAAACTATTATTTTTACAACATAATACAACCATTAAACTTAACGCTTATAGAGGTAAGTCTACCTAACCAAGACAAAATCAAAACGCATGAAAAAAGTAACTTTGAAACTAACTGCCTTAGTTATGTTACTGGGAGGAACAATAACTGTATCTTATGCCCAGAACACCAACAAAATAAACGTTGTAACATCTGCTGTTCCGTTTTTACGTATTTCACCTGATGCCCGCAGCGGTGGAATGGGAGATGTAGGTATTGCTACTACACCTGATGCTAACGCGGCTTTTGCTAACATAGCCAGAACCCCATTTGCCACAAGTAAAGGTGGTGTTGCCATTAACTATACACCATGGTTAAGGGATTTATCGGTTAACGATGTTTTTTTAGCATCTTTAGCAGGATATTATAAAATAAGCGATGGTCAGGCCATTTCTGCTTCATTAAGATATTTTAAATTAGGCAGCATTCAATTTACTGATGCACAGGGTAACGATCTGCAGCAATACAACCCTAAAGAGTTTGCTGTTGATTTGGGTTACTCAAGAAAACTGTCAAGCAAATTTGGTTTAGGTCTTGCTATCAGATATATTAATTCAAACCTGGCAAGTGGTAATTTTGGTGGACAAAATTACAAAGCTGGTTCTTCAATTGCCGGTGACTTACATTTATATCATCATGGTGCTAAAGAAAATGGCCAGGGTTTAAACTGGGGTTTAACCTTAAGTAACTTAGGTTCTAAAATTTCTTACTCAAGCGATGCTACTCAAAAAGATTATATTCCTGCTAACCTTGGTGTAGGTTTAGCTTATACAAAAGTTTTTGACGAGTCTAACAAAATTACTTTTGCAGCAGATTTTAATAAATTATTGGTTCCTACAGCTAAATTAGATTCTGCAGGTGCAGTTAGCAGTGGCGAATTACAAAGATATCGTAGCCGTAGTGTTGCCAGCAGCTGGATCAAGTCTTTTGGCGAAGGTGGTGGAATAAGCGAAGAAATTCAGGAAGTTAATGTTGCAGTAGGTGCAGAATACTTTTACAATAACCAATTTGGTTTTAGAGCGGGTTATTTCTACGAAAACAAAAACAAAGGTAACAGAAGATATTTTACAGTTGGTGCTACTCTTAAATACAGCATTGCTGCATTAAACTTCTCTTATGTATTCCCTACAGGAAGCGGTACAAGCCGTATTCCTTTATCTAACACTTATCGTTTTGGTTTAGTGTTTGAAATGGGAGGAAAATAATTAAGGTGTTTTAAGTAAAAAGCGTTCCGGTTAATCCGGAACGCTTTTTTGTTTTTACAATCAATCAAAAAATGCGGATATTTACATAATAAAATAAGCAATGGCATATAGAATTGGTTCGGGTGTTGATTATCATCAATTGGTAGCAGGTAGAGATTTGTGGATAGGAGGAATTAAAATTCCGCATTTAAAAGGAGCTTTAGGCCATAGTGATGCAGATGTACTTTTACATGCAATTTGCGATGCAATGCTTGGCGCATTGGCACTGGGCGATATTGGATTTCATTTTCCTGACACGGATGCTGCATTTAAAGATATTGATAGTAAGATTTTATTGAAAAAATGTGCAGATCTGATTGATGCTAAAGGTTACAAAGTGATTAATGTTGATAGTACACTTTGTTTACAATCTCCCAAAATAAAACCCTATATTCTTCAAATGCAGCAAACTATTGCAGCAATAATTAATGTTACCATAAATGATGTTTCAGTTAAAGCTACTACAACAGAGCAAATGGGGTTTGTTGGCAGGGAAGAAGGATTGAAAGCTTATGCAACAGTATTACTTGGATTAAAATAAACACGGCATTTTTTTGAAAAAATATATACTTATATTCTTCGGTTTATTATCTGCACATATTGTTTATGCGCAAAAACAAACCAATATATGGTATTTTGGAAACCGTGTTGGTCTTGATTTTAATCAAACACCGCCTAATACATTAAGTGATGGTACAGCAAATTCGCAGGAAGGATCTGCAGCTATTAGTGATAATAATGGCCGGCTACTTTTTTATACCAATGGTAGAATTGTACAAAACAGAAAACAGCTTACAATGCCCAACGGTGCTTCATTACTGGGTGATTTAAGCAGTACAACCAATACCGTAATTGTACCTATGCCAGGCACCGACAGTTTGTATTATTTATTCACTATCGGATCTGCAAGGGAGGAATTACCCGTTTTTGCGTATAATGTTATTGATATGAAAGCTGATGGCGGCTTTGGAGATATTATTGTAAAAAACATAATAGTAGAGGATACCGTTCTGGAAAAAATGGCTGCTATAAGGCATTGCAATAAAAGAGATGTATGGATAGTTATAAAAAAATGGAATACCGATGAATACTATGCATATTTATTAACTGCAAGTGGACTGAGTACAACACCGGTTATAAGCAGTACTGGTCTTGTAACAACCGGGCAAATAAATAATTCAATCGGGGCTTTAAAATTTTCAAGTAAAGGAAATAAATTGGCAGCCTGCCATGGGTTTGATAATGATGCTGTTGAAATTATGGATTTTAACAACACAACCGGAGTAATCAGTAACCCATTGGTAATACATCCAAATGTTATTCCACATCAGTCAACGTTTAATGGTGTGTATGGTGCCGAATTTTCGCCGGATGGCCGTCTTCTTTACGTTTCTTCTACAAATTCTAATGCAGAGCCAAGCACACTGTATCAATTCGATATTACATCAAATAATGCTGCAGCCATACTTGCGTCAAAGCAGGTTATTGCAAATACAACGCCCTGGATTGGGGGCGCTCTGCAATTAGCGCCAGATAACAAAATTTACATGGCCATGTGGAATGATAGTGCACTATCGGTAATTGAAAATCCAAATATCTATGGTAGTGGTTGTGGATTTGTTTTTAATAAAATTTATTTAGCACAGTCAACAAATTTTCCTGTACAGTTTGGTTTGCCAATATTTATGCAAAGTTATTTCGACCCAGCTTCAAACCCATACGATTTTAGCCGTGCAGGCGGTAATTGTCTTGATTTGAATGTTTCTTTTACCATTAACAGGCTAAATGGAATAGACTCAGTTAAGTGGGATTTTGGCGATATGACACAATCGCAGGCATTGCAACCTACACATAATTATGCATTACCTGGGTTTTATGATGTGAAATTGATTGTTTATAAAGTTGACTGCTCCGGATTAAACGACAGTATTACCCGGAAAATATGGATTGCAAATAACGGTAATTTTTTAGGTGCCGATACATCAAGCTGCAACGCTCTAAACTTACAAATTGGTGTTGATGATATTTTTGGTGTAAATTATTTATGGAGCACCGGATTTACAGGTAATAAAATAACAACCACCGGCTTTGGAGAATATTGGCTGGAACTGCAACAGAATGGCTGCAAACTAAGAGACAGCATAAAAGTTACACCAAAGCCAAAACCAACCGTTAACCTTGGCGCAGATACTACAATCTGTAAATACAGGCCCGTTGTTTTAAGAACAACGGTTTCAAATTATGATAGCTACCTTTGGAATACCGGGGCAACAACTTCATCCATACCCGTAAATCAAACAGGCACTTATTATGTTACAGTAACTCAGGACTCATGTGCTGCATCAGACACTATAAAAGTTTTACCCGGCGATTGTGATATTTATATACCATCGGCTTTTACGCCCAATAACGATAACCTGAACGAAACTTTTGGCGTTGTTGATTATGCATCCGTTCTATATTTTTCGATGCAGATATACAGTAAATGGGGCCAATTAATTTTCAGTACCAATAACATTACCCAAAAATGGGATGGCACTTTCAAGGGTAAAAATATGCCCAACGGGGGTTATGTGTGGATGTTAAATTATACAAACAACCGTGGAAGAAAATTTTATGAACAGGGCACAGTAATGCTTATCCGTTAATTTTTTTATAAGAACAGTTATTGTTGTATTTACTTTTTACATAGTTAACTTTGCTCCTATGCAAACTGTTCAGGTTAATATAGTAAACACATCCACAAACCCATTACCAGAATACGCAACCGCAGGTTCGGCAGGTATGGATATAAGAGCAAACCTTACGGATGTTGTAACGTTACGGCCAATGGAGCGTAGCCTTGTACCCACAGGATTGTTTATTGAATTACCTGAAGGATATGAAGCACAGATACGCCCCAGAAGCGGCCTGGCACTTAAACAAGGTATAACCTGTTTAAATTCGCCAGGCACAGTAGATTCTGATTATAGGGGAGAGTTGAAAGTGATATTGATTAATCTTAGCAATACAGATCAGATAATAAATCATGGAGATAGGATTGCCCAAATGGTTATTGCAAAAACTGAAAAGGCGGC
Organism: Chitinophagaceae bacterium; assembly: GCA_043756605.1. Taxonomy (GTDB): domain Bacteria; phylum Bacteroidota; class Bacteroidia; order Chitinophagales; family Chitinophagaceae; genus Ferruginibacter. Next base: position 7,721 of record JAYURR010000064.1, on the reverse strand, counting down.
ATTGGTTTTGGTAGAAAATTTAAATAGCTCCCATAGGGGCGAAGGAGGCTTTGGCCATACAGGCATTAAATAAAAAATAAATAATGAAATATACAGGCGCAGCATTTTTTTTTACTATCGTAATTTTTTCATTGAATAGTTGTAAAACTGTAAAACAAATTAATAAAGCCATTGCGCCTAAAGACAGTACGGATGTTACTATTATAGATCAGTCTAAATTAGATTCGATAATGATGGTTAAAAAAACAATAGAAAGCCTGAACCGTAATTATATTGATTTTAAAACCTTCAGTGCCAAAATAAAAGTACAATATCAGGATGGTAAAGGAAAAAATCAGGATGTAACAGCCATTGTGCGGATAATAAAAGACAGCGCTATCTGGATTTCTCTTACTGCATCGTTGTTAAACATTGAAGCATACAGGGTGCTTATAAAAAAAGACAGTGTTATACTTTTAAACAAGCTTGACAGAGAAGTGCAATACCGCTCTCTTGATTATTTGCAGGAAGTAACTGAAATTCCTTTTGATTATAAAACCCTTCAGGATTTATTGGTTGGCAATCCCGTTTTTGTTGATAGCAATATTGTTTATTATAAAAAAACCGATGATCGGATTCTTTTTTCGATGGTTGGTAAATATTTTAAAAATCTGCTTACGCTTTCATCCGATAATTATTTTTTAACACACAGCAAACTGGATGATGTGGATGTAGCCAGAAGCCGCACTGCAGACCTTACTTATGCAGATTATGAAAGTAAAAGCGGTTTTAATTTTTCTACCTATCGTGAGATAACAGTTTCAGAAAAAAACAGATTAGACATCAGACTTAATTTTAAACAATATGAGTTTAACAAAGAATTGTCAGTGTTATTTAACGTACCCAAAAATTATATTCCAAAGTAAGCGTTATTTTTAAATTTGTACAACTTAAGTTGCAGGTGAGTATATTTTAACTGCAGTTTATTTTATAAAAAAAATTACCAGCATGATCAAATTCATTTTCAGTTTAGCCATGTTCTCTTTTTTCAGCTTATCTGTGCTTGCACAGGAAACCCGTGAAGAATTGGAAAAGCAGCGCACAAAATTAAAAAAGGAAATGGAAGTAACGCAAAAATTACTAAATGGCAACAAAGCAAAAACAAAAGAGAACCTGGTGCAATGGAAGCTCATCAACGATAAACTTAACCTGCAAAACCGCCTGATTGAAAATATTGGTAAAGACATTAATTTACTTGACAATAGCATCAATACCAATCAACGTGAAATTAACCGCTATAATAAACTGCTGGATACATTAAAGGAAGAATACGCCAAGAGCATGGTATATGCCTATAAAAACAGGAATAACTACGATTTTTTGAGTTTTATTTTTTCTGCTGCAAGTTTTAACGATGCCATTAAACGTGTTGCTTATCTTAAATATTACAGGGATCATCGCCAAAAACAAGGCGAAAATATTTTGCGTACGCAGGAATTACGCAAACAAAAGCTTAATGAACTTGGAAGCATAAAAGAAAAAAAGAACGAGGTATTGCAGATAAAAGATAAAGAAGCAACTGCACTGGAAACACAGAAGTTAGAAAAAGACAGAATTGTAAACGACCTTAAGAAACAAGGCAAAGATTTAAACAACCAGCTTGTAGCATTTAAAAAACAAAATGCCAAAGTAGAAAGGGCCATTGCCGCCGCTATTAAAAAAGCAAGGGATGATGCAAATAAAGCGGCTATAAAAAAAGCAAAAGATGACGAAAAAGCCAGACTGGCTGCCTTGAAAAACAATGCACCTACCAAAGCCAATACAGACCCAGCAATAAAAGAACCTGTTACACCAGTAAGGGCGCCCGAAAATATATTGCTGAATGCGGATAACAGGATATTAAATGAAAATTTTAAAAAGAACAGAGGAATTTTACCCTGGCCAGTTGATAAAGGAATAACCATCTTACATTTTGGATCTAACAGATTGCAAAGTGGCACAATTGTAAATATGACTGGTATCACTGTTGCCACTGATATTGGTACTAATGTAAAAGCAGTTTTTGATGGAGTTGTTAGCAGTGTTGTTTTTATTGAAGATATGCAGGTTGTTATTATACAGCATGGCGAGTTTTTTACTACTTACAGTAATTTAGGTAGTGTATCGGTTAAAGGCGGACAGAATGTTAAAACCGGTCAGGTTATTGGCAAAGCAGTAGCAAACCTTGATGGAACGGGAGCTATTGATCTTTATATCAATGACTCAAAAGGAAATAATATTGACCCGGAAAAATGGTTAAAGTAATAACTGTCAGATAACTTTTTTATAAAGCGCTTCGTACAGCGGAACTATATTTTCAATATCGAATTTTTTTGCCTGTGTTAAAGCGTTGGCTTTAAACTTTTGTAATGTGGCATCATCCTGCAAAATATACAAGGCATTATTGCTCATATCTGCCACATCTCCCACATCACTCATAAAACCACAAAAACCATTAATATTTATTTCGGGCAAACCGCCTGCATTGGTAGATATTACAGGCACTTCGGCGGCCATGGCTTCCAGCGCAGCCAAACCAAAACTTTCGTACTCGCTGGTTAGTAAAAATAAATCGGCAATGGGTAAAATATCTTCCATCTGCTCCTGCTTACCCAAAAATTTTATCGTGTTGTGCGATTCACATTTCCTTGCACTGGCTTCAATATGGCTCCTTTCTGGTCCATCACCCAATAGCAATAAAGTTGCTGGCATTTTTTCCTGTATCAGTAAAAAAGTAGCAACTACATCTTCCACTCGTTTTACTTTTCTAAAGTTGCTTGCATGTACAATTATTTTTTCGCCATTGGGCGATATCAGTTTTCTAAAAGCATCTACCGGTTGTTTGTGAAAACGCTTTACATCCACAAAATTGTGAATCACTTCTATTTCTTTTTCTATCTTGAAATTTTTATAAGTTTCTTCTTTTAGATTTTGAGATACAGCAGTTAATGCATCACTTTCATTCATCGAAAAAGTTACCACCGGGCTGTAGGTTTTATCACGGCCAACAAGCGTTATATCGGTACCATGTAAAGTTGTAATAACTGGTATCCGCTTACCCTGCTTCGCTAAAATCTGCTTTGCCATGTAAGCAGCGGCAGCATGTGGTATGGCGTAATGCACATGCAGCAAATCCACATCATTGTTCAAAATAACATCCACCATGGTGCTGGCCAATGCAGTTTCGTAAGGCGGATAATCAAATAACGGGTAAGTGGGTACCCTTACTTCGTGATAAAATATATTGGCATGAAACCCGCTCAGCCGAACCGGTTGCTGGTAGGTTATAAAATGAATGTTATGCCCTTTATCAGCCAAAGCTTTACCAAGTTCAGTTGCCAATACGCCGCTACCGCCGAAAGTTGGGTAACACACAATACCTATATTCATACAAAGTTTTTTATAAGGTTGATAGTGACGCAATTTAGCGAAATATTATTCAGCATAGTTTCCATTCATGTATTGATTTTTTATCAGTAAGTTTGTTCATAAACCAAAAAAATGCTCAAGAAAATTTTAACTGCAATACTGTTTTCTGTTTTTATTTGCTTTTGTGGCTTTGCCCAATCTGATGATTCGTTGATGATAAAAAAACTTTCGGATGAAATTTTACTGAACGCAAAGGCTTACCGCAATTTATATACCTTGTGCAAATCTGTAGGCACCAGGTTAAGCGGCAGCGCAGGTTGGTACAAAGCAGAAAAATGGGGCCTGCAGGTTTTAGAAGAAGCAGGTGCAGAAAAAACATATTTACAACAATGTATGGTGCCACATTGGGTACGGGGCAAAAAGGAGTTTGCCGGTTACCGAACCAAAAAACGAAGTAAGGATCCAACCTTTGATGTGCTTGCCATTGGAAATTCGGTTGGTACCGGCGATAAAGGCATTTTAGCAAAAGTGATAGAAGTAAAAAATTTTGAAGAACTCAATCAGCGCAAAGATGAAGTAAAGGGCAAAATTGTATTTTATAATTATCCTTTTAATAAAACTTTATTGCGTGGTGCTTATGGCGATGCTGTAAGATACCGCAGCAGTGGAGCCTCAATGGCTGCAAAATATGGAGCTTCGGCTGTTATTGTTCGTTCTGTAACGGGGGCTTATGATGATAACCCACATACAGGTGCACTCAGGTACAACGATTCGTTTCCAAAAATTCCGGCACTTGCAATAAGTACAAGGGGGGCAGAAAATCTGAGCCGTTTAATAAAAGATTCATATAAAAATGATAATCTTTTCATAAGATCCAATTGCGAAATGCTGCCGGATACAATTGGCCATAATGTAATTGGAGAAATTAAAGGCACGGAGTTTCCCGATGAAATTATAACTATTGGAGGACACCTTGATAGTTGGGACCAGGGCGAAGGTGCCAGCGATGATGGAACCGGAGTTGTACAAAGCATTGAAATATTAAGGGCATTTAAGGCAATTGGATACAAACCCAAACGAACAATTAGAATTGTTTTGTTTGCCAATGAAGAAAACGGCCTGCGTGGCGGAAATAAATATGCCGAAGAGGCAAAATTAAAAAATGAAAAACATGTGATGGCCATGGAAAGCGACGGCGGCGCTGAATACCCACGTGGATTTGGCTGTGGAATGACTAAAGAACAATTTACTAAAGTAAAAAGCTGGATAAAATTCTTTGAGCCTTTTGATGCAACCAGATTTACCTTTAATGAAGGTGGTGGCGGAGGTGCGGATATAGGGCCACTGCAAACAAATTTTAAAACCGCACAATTTGGGTTAAGCACAACCGGACAAAGGTATTTTGATATGCACCATGCAGCTTCGGATGTTTTTGAAAACGTAAATGCACAGGAATTAAATTTGTGTGCAGTTGTAATGGCAACGATGGTTTATCTTGTTGATAAATATGGTTTATAATTTTAAAAAAATATTTTTATGGAAGATGTAAAATTAACTACTACGGAATCAAAACAACCGGTTAAAAAAAGCGGTTTTCGTAAATTTTTATGGCGCTTTTCTTTGATAGCATTTTTGGTACTTGCCTTTTTGGTTTATTGGTTTTATTTTAATGTTTATAGTGATGGTGAGCGAACCGGTTTACTCACAAAGCTATCACGTAAGGGTAATTTTTTTAAAACACACGAAGGGGAGGTTTTAATTGGAAATTTTCAACAGGCGCCCAATGTAATGGTACCCGAAAAATTTTATTTTTCTGTAAAAAATGCAAAACTGGCCGATACGCTTATGAAACTACAGGGTAAAGTAATTTCCTTAAAATATTATCAGTATCGAAAAACAATTCCCTGGCGTGGCGAAAGTGTGTATCTGGTTACAGATTTACAAAGAGTGGGGCAGTAATAAAATCAATTGCTTTGTAATAAAAATATAACCGGCTTTTTATGAAAGTCGGTTTTTTCTTTTTTCCAGTCTGCAATGGTTTTTGTTTTTATAAACTCATTGGGGCCAGTTAATTCAGCCGCAATACATAGTCTGGTTGATGGCTTACAGGTTTTCAATAAATTTTCCATCAATTGATTGTTACGGTAGGGCGTTTCAATAAATATCTGTGTACTGTTTTTATTTTTTGATGTGTTTTCAAGAGCTGTAATTGTTTTATTTCTTTCCAGGTTATCAATAGGCAGGTAACCTACAAATTCAAACTGCTGCCCGTTCATCCCACTTGCCATTAAGGCCAGTAAGATAGAGCTTGGGCCCACCAGGGGTTTTATAGTTGCATTCATTTCCTGCGCAGCAGCAATTAAAATCTGGCCGGGGTCGGCAATGCCCGGGCAGCCGGCTTCACTGATGATGGCAATGTTTTTTCCTGCTGTTATTTTTTGTTTAAAAGATTGCAGTATTTCATTTTCTGCTTTATGAATAGTAAACCATTCGTAATCATCAATTACAATTTCCTTGCAGATGCTTTTTAAAAACCGCCTTGCTGTTCTTTCATTTTCAGCAAAAATAACCTGGCATTTTTTTACAGCATCCATTATGTATGGTGCAATGGTTTCTGTGGCCGATTCATCCAAAACACTTGGAACGAGATATAAGTTTGACTGCATAATTATAAATTAACCTTGCCCGAAATGTTTATCAGTCCTTCTGTTTTTGCTTTATATAAACTGATGGTAGCTGCAATTACAGCGTAACTGGGTGCAAATAACCAACCAAGTACAGGTATTAAATGCATCAGATAAAATACAATGCCATTACCTATAGCCAAGCCTTTATGCCGGCCTATTAAACCTATACTTTGTGTTGTTGATAATTTATTTCGTTCGCAACTGTAATCCAGCATAGAAAACCCAAGATAGTAACACTCAATAAGTAAAGCAAGTAAGGGAGTTACCCAGCCTATAACCGGTATAAAAGATAAAACTAAAATAGAAATGGTGTAAACGGTTTGCCAAAGCATATTCCGCAAAGCAAGCCTGATGCCACGCAAAATATCTTTCATCAATTGTTTGAAACTTAAAGGGAATTCTTTTCCTTCAATGATGGATTCGGTTTTTTCGCTTAGGTAAGCAAACAAAGGAGAGCCAATGATGAGAAATAAATATTTAAAAAGCGAAAAGTAAAATAACAACAATATCAGGTTAAGTATAATCTGGGCAAAAATCAGTAAAAAACTTAGCCAGCTGTTTTTTATCCATTCTGCAATACCCGATTTTTGTAACATAAATTCAATAGCACTATGGCTTGAAACTGCAAACAGATAAATGCCAACACAAAAAAGTAAAGTGTAAATTAAGCCAGGTATCAGTATCCATTTCCATAACCTGTGCCTGATTATAAAGCTGTGTGTATGTGAATAAGCCTGTATCGCAATAATAATTTCTTTCAGCATTTTTAAAATCAGCTAATATGCAATATTGTTTTTAGCTTTAAAGTTAATACTATAATGAAGAAACTACCTGCTCAATTTTATAAAAGGGCTGATGTAATATTAATTGCCAAAGAATTAATTGGAAAAATTATTGTAACAAATTTTAATGGGGTTACAACTACGGGCCGAATAGTAGAAACAGAAGCTTATATCGGGTTTACCGATCGGGCGTCTCATGCTTACGCTGGCAAACGTACAACCCGTAACGAGCATATGTATGCAGCCGCAGGTACCGCATATGTGTATATATGTTACGGCATGCACCATTTATTTAATATAGTTACCAATGCAAAAGATTTTCCCGATGCTGTTTTAATAAGAGCAGTTGAACCTTTAGCCGGTATTAGTACCATGCTTAACAGAGCAGGCAAAGTAAAATTCAACAGCAGTTTAACCAAAGGCCCCGGTAATGCAGCAAAAGCTTTGGGAATTTTTAAACAACATTCAGGAACGGATTTATTGAAAGATGAAATTTATATAGCCGATGATGGATTTGCAATAGAACAAAGTTTAATTGGAACCAGCCGTCGCATTGGAATTGAAAATACTGCTGATGCTGTTGAAAAGCCATATCGCTTTTATATAAAGGGAAATCGATTTGTAAGTTATCCCAATAAGTAGAAAGGCGTAGTATAAAAAAAAGTCCCCCGAAATTTCGGGAGACTTTTTTTGTATGATTCAAGATTATCTTTTATTGAATCACCACTCTGCACATGGTTAAACGGTTGCCATTTCTGTCAACAATTTCAACCCAGTACAAACCTTTTCCTTTCGATCTCAGATCAACATCCATTCTATCATAAGGCCTTCCAATGGTATAGTTTTGAGTCAATACCCTGTCGCC
>JAYURR010000063.1:0-17183 GCA_043756605.1 Chitinophagaceae bacterium | reverse complement strand
CCCTGGCTGCATACGCTTCCATATTAGCCATATCATCCATCCGGGCGTATTGCCTGAAGATATTTGTGAGATAAATTACTTTTTGGGAATCTTGTTTTGCATAAGCTTCATTAACAGCCAGCAGACTGTCAATTTTTTTTTGCTGTGCGTTGGTACAGAAAAAACTGAGTACGGATAACAGGAGGAGTAGAGGTTTCATTTGCTTGAATTACAAACTTACGGCATCTGCATTGTAATTGAGTTTTTGTAAGCTGATTATGGAGGCATAAATTGTAAAATTACAGACATAAAAAAGCCGGGCAAAATTTGTCCGGCTTCAGTTATATTATCAAATCAAAATTAATTATCTGTCATTAGTTTATTCAGAGACATTTCATTAGCAGAAATTGGCCAGATATAACCTTGATCAGATGGTGCTTTTGCCGGTACCGGGCCTTTTGCAGGAATGGTTTGCAATAAACGCATCAGGTCGTTGTTACGAAGACCTTCTCCTAAAAATTCAATTCTTCTTTCGGTCATGATGGCATTAATTAGAGCAGCCTGGGTAGCCGCAACAATAGTTACACTTGGATCTGACCGCTGGCGAACAGCGTTTAGCAATGCCAATGCTCTTGGCAAATCAGCAGGATTATTATTTCTTGCCAAAGCTTCTGCAAGGTTCAGCATTACTTCAGAATAGCGGATAACCGGTGCATAATCAAGAAATGGTGAGGGAAGCTGGTATTTATTTACAAATTTTTTTCCATTTCCAACATTAGTAAAAACAAGGCTTGTTTTTCTTACATCGGCAGCACCCCATGAAGGATCAGCAATGATACCAACCGGATTTAAAGAATATTCAGCTGAACCTGGATTAGCTGAATTGCGTAAAAAATAAAATCCAAGTTGATTTTGTGTGCCCGGGTTATCGCCGGCTGCAGCAGTCATTGGAAAAGAGAAAATAGATTCTGTGGTAGTGTATGGAGTAGTAAATACGTTTGCAATATTGGTTTGTAAAGCATGAGCAACGCCTGTTGTTGCAGTAAATGGTGCTGTAGCACTTACAATTTTATTTCCTTCTAATATTACGTTAGGATAATCCTGCATTGATAAAAACACCCTTGTTTTAAATGCAATGGCTGTATTTCTATGTGCACGGGTAGTATTTAATTCAGCAGCGGTAGAACCGGTGTAAGTAAGTGGCAGGTTGGCTTCTGCAAAATTAAGATCTGCAATAATTTGTGCATACACCTGAGCAACACTACTTCTGGCAAGGTCAGATGAACCTGGGCCCTTAATTGCGGTTAAACGGAGTGGCAAACCTGGCTTGTTACCTGCTCCATCAGCAAATGGTCTGGCATAATATTGCAACAGGCTATAATAGCATAATGCCCTAACATATCTTGCCTCGCCCAAATAATTATTGGTTAATGTAGCTCCTCCTAATACTGTGGGGCCTTTTGCAGTAATACCTTCAATAGAAAGATTACAAAGATTGATTGTAAAATATGCCTGAGCCCAAAGATTTATTACAGAATTGGTTGAAGTTCCGGTTGGGTTTAAGGCCCAAACATCGGCTCCGGTAACCAGGTTTCCGGTTTCATTTAAAAAATCTTCGCCACGTATATCTCCATAAACTATGTAACGACCTGCATAAAAAGCTCCACCTTTAGTGTTATAATATAAACTTCTTATATTACCTAAAATACGTTCTGGTGTATCAAAAGCTGTGGCATCACTTACTACTGTTTGTGGAATTGGTGTCAGGTATTCCTTTTTACAGGAAATGCCTGTAAACAAAACCACACTTAAAGCTATTATATATTTAATTTGTTTTTTCATTCTGAAAGTTTTATTATTTATAATTTACAGTTTATCAGAAACCAACATTTAATCCTACAGTCATTGTACGTCCGTTTGCAAGTGTATTTCTGTCAACACCCTGACCTGTTGCTGCTCCGTTTCCGTTTGAAGAAACTTCAGGATCTGGACCTGGATATTTTGTAAAAATGTACAGGTTTTGACCACTCACATAAAACCTTGCGTTGGATATTTTTACCTTTTTCAATAAGTCTGCTGGTATGTTGTAGCCGAAAGTTACATTTTTCAGTTTTATAAAATCTCCTTTAAACACATTAAAGCTGATTGGCAAACCTGATCCGTTGGAAACGTTATCTCCATAAACTGGTTTTGGTATATCTGTAATATCTCCAAACTTTCTCCAGCCACCTAAAACGGCAGTAGAATTGTTCCAGAAACGTTGATCGAAAAGTCCGGCATTGGTACCATAATAAACCGAGAATCCAGTTTGGTATGTAAAGAGTACATCCAGATCAAATCCTTTATACCTGAAAGTATTGCTGAAACCGCCTGAAGCTTTAGGAGTTGTGTTGGCATACATAACAGCATCGGCTGCTGCGCTAATAGTTGTAGCTGCACCAGATGGTAAATTATACCTTGTTCCATCAGTATTCTGGTAGGCAAATTCTCCTGCTGGCAATGTACCAAACCTATACAATATGGTATTACCAACTTTGTTATAGAGTATTCTTCTGCCGGTTGCAGGGTCTGCACCACCAGCGCGAACTACAAAAATATAACCGGCCGGAAACCCTACTGCTGTGCGGTTAACTGTTTCTAAACCACCAGTACCGGTAAGTATTTCAGTTAGCCCGGGAGCCAAAGAAGTAACTTCATTGCGGTTATTTGTGTAGTTGAAATTGGTGGTCCAGGTAAAGTTTTTTGTATTAACAATGTTACCAGAAAGTGTAAGCTCAAGTCCTTTATTATACATAGTACCAACGTTTTGAGGTACAGAATTGGGTACACCTGCAGAAGGAGATTGAGGTACATTTAAAATTAAACCGGAAATATTGTTTTTATAATAGGTTACTTCAAGATTCATCCTGTCTTTAAAAAATCCGATATTACCTCCCAAATCAAATTTCTTGCTGGTTTCCCATTTTAAATTGGGATTTCCTGCCTGATTAAATGATAAAATAGGGTTGCCGCCATAAACACCTGCAGAACTGAAAGTTGAGTAAGTGGCAAAATCTCCGATTCCGGCTATATTACCAACTTTACCGTAGCTGCTTCTTAATTTAAGGCTTGAGAATACCTTACGAATGCCTGATCCCCAGAATTTTTCCTGGCTTACTTCCCAAGCGCCGGACACACCGTAAAAAGTCTCTTGTTGGCCAGGTAAAGCTGAGTATTGATCCTGGCGAAGATTTGCGCTTATATAATATTTTCTGTTGTAGTTATAGTTAAAACTTCCAAATTCAGATTGCAGATAATTTTCTCCCAATCCAAGGCCACTGTTAACATCAGTTGTAAATCCACCTTGAATTACATTGTAAACCGGATCGGTAACCACTCTTCTGGTTAAACCAAACTGGTTGGTTGTTCTGCGATCCTGCTCCAGTCCTACTAATATTCTGAAAGTATGTTTATCCTTAAAAGTCTTATCAATCTGCAGCGTATTGCTCCAGGTCCATCTTTTAAATTTACTTAAAGTTGCAAAGGCATCGCCGCTGTTTGTAACACCATCGCCATGTTTTGCATCACGAAAAATATCATTGTCAACCAAAATATAATCTATACCATACAGTGATTTAAATGTAAGCCAGTTAAATGGCTTTAACTGTACGTTTACATTTGATTGTATGTGATTGGTTTCGCTGTTTGAACGGTTCTTATCGAACAAATATACAGGGTTGCTAAAGCCAACCTGGCCGGTACTCAGTACGTTACCTTGCTGCCCTATAAAGTTTCCGGCAGTGCTGATATTGTAAGAGCCATCATTATTATAAGGGCTGATATTGGGTGAATTTACCAAAGCAAGACGGCCAAAACCACCGGTAGCAAAAGCATCACCTAATGAACCTGTTGCAGATGAAACACGGTTGCGTTCGTTAGAGAAGGAAATTTTACCACCTATCGAAATCAGTTTGCTAACCCTGGTATCCACATTCATCAAAATGTTTTTACGGGTAAAATCGTTGTTCTTTAGTATTCCTTCCTGGCTGGTATAACCGGCAGAAAAATAATAAGTAGTATTATCACTGCCGCCTGATACATTCAAATTATGATCTTGATTAAAGCCCTGGCGATAGATTACATTACCCCAATTTGTGTTGATAGGATTTCCATCAGGACCCGCAGTAAGGTTATATTTAACATAACCGGCACCAGCAGGATTGGTTGTATTAACACCTAATGAAGTTGAAGCTACATAATTTTTGTAATCAGTATATTGCTGTGCATTTAGAACTTCCGGAACTCCATATACGCTGGTAAAGCCCATTGATGCATTGTAATTTACCCTTGTTTTACCCGCCCTTCCTCTTTTAGTGGTAATATATACTACACCATTAGCGGCACGACTTCCATAAATAGCGGTAGCGGCTGCATCTTTTGCTATATCCATACTCTCAATATCAGCTGGGTTAATACTTGCTAAAGCATTACCAGCCGCATTAGATCCGGCCAGATCGCCGGTAGTTACCGGTGTACCATCTACTATAATTAAAGGCGATGAATTTAAAGAAATAGAATTGATACCACGTATGCGGAAAACAGGTGGTGTATTTAACACACCACTTGGTATAGTAATTTGCACACCCGCAGCACGGCCGGCTAATGCCTGCTCAAAACTCTGTACAGGTTTTTCTGTAACTGCCTGTCCTTTAACTGAGGCAACGCTTCCAGTAACTTCCTTACGTTTTTGCGTACCATAGCCCACAACAACAACTTCTTCCATTTTGGAGTCTGTTGATCTTAAACTGATATTTATTGTTGTATTACTTCCAATTGATTTAGATTGGGAAGCAAAATTTACATACGTAAAATTCAGATTTTTTACCGTTGCTGGTACTGAGATACTGTACATACCATCTTTATCTGTTTGTGTACCTTGTTTACCGTTTGGAGAGGTAATAGAAACGCCTTCAATCGGAGCTCCTTTTTCATCAGTAACCTTACCTGTAACTGTACGGTTCTGGGCGGCGGCATTTAGTACGAATACAAATACAGCCGATACAATTAAAATCAATTTTCTCATTTGCATAATAGTTTATAGCGACAAATATAATTCAGATTACCTGTAAATATCAAATAGTTTGACAATTTTATTGCTGTTTTTGCTGCTTTTGTTGCTGCAAAAGGCTTTTAAGCCCTTGCATGCAGCAAAATTATCTGTGATTTTTACTTAATTTTTGCAGAAAAGTATAACAAATAATGTAGAAAACTTAACCCTTTTTTATAACCGGGGTTTTTCGTGCAAATAAAAGCAGTAAAACCGGCAGTAAAATCAGGTTGGTAAGCGTGGCAATTAACAAAGTTGCCGAGGTTAACCAGCCAAGCGCCTTGGTGCCTCCAAAACTGCTGCCGCAAAAAATAATAAAGCCGGCAATTAATACCAGGGCTGTGTAAACAATACTGAGGCCGGTGTTTTTTATGGTAGCTTGTACTGTTTCCAAAACATGGTTATTGTAAGTAGGTAACTCTTGTTTATAATTTACCAGAAACCTGATGGTGATATCTACGGCAATGCCTAATGCTACGCTAAAAACCAATACAGTTGAAGGTTTTAAGGCTATGCCTGCCCAGCCCATAATGCCCGCTGTAATTACAAGCGGTATAATATTGGGGATAATGGAGCATAATAAAATACGTGCCGATTTAAACAGGTAAAGCATACAAAAAGCAATGAGTACAAATGCCCAAAAAATACTGTCTTTTAATCCGTTTACAATAAATTTACTGCCTTCTAAAAAAGTAATGCTGGTACCGGTTAGTTGTACTTTATAAGTTGCGGTGTCAAATATTTCGTTTGCTTTACCCTGAATGCTATCCAGCAACAGTGGCAGTTTTTGCGTGCCTATATCGGCCATACTCATACTAATACGCAGGTATTGCTCGGTGCTATCTACAAAAGATCCCATTAATTTACTGGTGGCCGAGTCGGACGCTGTCATTTCACTGTTTTTGCGGCGGGCATTTAATTGTACCATTTGTTTGTGCAGGTCGTACAACGGGTTACCAAAAGCTGGTAGCGTAAAGGTAGAGTCGCCGGTGCCTTCGCTGGCGGCCTGGTAAAAAAACTTAATGCCATCTACCACCGAAAGTGGTTTGGCAATATCTTTTTGATTTACAAGAAAAGAATCCTGAAAAAGTGCAATGGCATGCACATCAACCTTAGGGCTGATGATGCCTTTGGGCTTTTTTGTATCCACCACAATTTCCAGTGGCATTACACCGCCGAAATTCTTCTCAAAAAATTTAATATCGGTGTAAATTTTATCTGTTTTGGGTAAATCATCAACAATGTATGAAACGCTCTTTAATTTAAAAATACCAACTACCGCAAAAATTAAAACAACAGCCGTAAAGCCGTACACCATTTTTTTATGGTGCAAAACCCATTTTTCAATCTGCAGTAAAAAACCGGTTATCCATTTGTTGTTGAGATATTTTGTTTGTGATGGTTTTGGTGCCGGTAAATAACTTAATGCAGCCGGCAATAAAATAAATGAAATAACAAAAATGATCATGATGCTGATGCCGGCAACTACACCAAATTCTTTTAAAATAGCACTGCGGGTTAATGCAAAAACCGCAAAGCCGATTGCGGCAGTAAGATTGCAAAATAATGTTACCACTCCCATCTTGCTAACCATATCAACCAGCGACTTTTCTTTATCACCAGATTGAATGTAGGAGGTATGATACTTGTTGATAAAATAAATACAATTAGGTATGCCAATTACCACAACCAAACAGGGTATTAGTGCCGTTAGTATAGTTATCTGGTAACCGCATAAATACAAAATACCTCCACTCCACACAACGCCCAAAACCACTACCAGCAAAGAAAGCAGCGTAGTGCTAAAGGAGCGGAAGAACAATGCCAGTATCAGCGTACTCAACAAAAGAGAGCCGAATAAAAAATATTTCATTTCATTCTGTATCCTGTCGGCAACAACGGTTCTTATCAGCGGCAAACCGCTCAGGTGAACTGCAGTTTTTGTTTTTTCTTCAAAATCTTTTACGGTGCTGATGATGTCGTTTATAACCTGTGTACGCCCTTTGGAGTTAAGCACATCCCGGTTAATACGCACACCCATCAGGTAGGCTTTTGCCTCCGGATTATAGAGCCTTTGTTTATAAAAAGGCAGGTTAAAAAATTCGGCTGCGGCAGTATCCAATGCCTGCTGATTTTGAATGGTATCTGCAAAAATTTTTTGCGCCGTAAGTTTTTCTGTTACCGGATCTTTAACCAGTTTTATAGCAGTGGGAATGCTTAAAATATCTTCTACATATTTTACTTTTTTTAATTGCTGCTGCAGTTTCCGGTAAGCATTAAAGTTTTTAAGGTTAAAAAAACTGTTGGCTTGTATGCCGGTAACCAGCATGTTTCCATCATCGCCAAATTTTTGTTTAAAAGATATGTATTCTAAATATTTGGCATTGTCGGTTGGTATGGCTTTCGAAAACTCGTAGCTCATTTTAACCTTGCTGGCATAAAACCCCATTACAGCAGTTATCAGCAATAAAAGAATTAATAAAGGCCCTCTGAATTTAAGCACTAATTTTCCCAAACGTTGCCACATATATTTAATGGATAATTGATTAACGGATAATTGATAATTGTGCAAAGAAAATCTATTTGCAGCTAAATACGTTAATCCGTTAACCCGTTAATCCGTTAATTTGTACAGTGTTTGAAGTTATAGAGTACCTACGGATTACCTAATTAACGGATAAACGGATTAACCATACCATGACTCATAAAACCAAAGGCATTGTACTGCGCAGCATAAAATATGGCGAAACCAGCCTGGTGGTTACCATATTTACCGAAATGTTCGGCATACAAACCTATATGGTAAATGGCGTACGCACTTCAAAAAAATCGGCATCTAAAGCAAATCACTTTCAACCAACGGCTATATTAGACCTGGTTGTTTACCACAGCGAAAACAAATCCATGCAAAGGATAAAAGAATTTTCATGGGCAGTTTTGTATGATAAACTGCTGAGCGATGTTATAAAAAACAGCATTGGCAGTTTTATGGCCGAGCTGTTACAAAAATGCCTGAAACAACCTGAACCCAATGCCGATCTTTTTTATTTTTGTGAGGAATCTTTTTTAGCACTTGACCGAGCAGATAAAACTATAACGGCAAATTTCGCTTTGTTTTTTAGCCTGCACCTTACCCATTTTTTTGGTTTTAGAATGATAGATAATTACAGCGAAGAACAAACGGTGCTTGATTTACAGGAAGGCAATTTCATTGATCATCAACCCACACACCCCTATTTTATTGATGGGAAAAATGCGGAGTTAACTGCGCAATTATTAAAAGTAATGCAACCTGCCGAGCTGCTAGAATTTAGCCTCAACGGCGAAATAAGAAGAATGCTTTTATTAAGATACCTGGAATATTATGCCCTGCACATGCATGATTTTGGGCAGATGAAAACCTTGCTGGTACTGCATGAAGTGTTGTAACCGGCCAGAAGGCTGAAAGCCGTCGGGACCGTTTTTGCAGCCTATTTTAAAATTTCGTAAAACTTTTCATCAGCAATATCGCTGGCACTTAATGTAAGGTGAATATTGAGATACTCTTTTATTTTTTTCGCCATCTGCTCATCAAATATCCGCAGTATAAGCCGGATGTTTGGTTGAAAAGAACGGGAGTTTAAACCTATCTCCAGGTTTACGGCATCGTTGTTAATAACCGACATCAATGCACGGGCCTCCGCAACATTTGCATCATCAAGTACTTTCGATAATCTGCCATCGCCAATATAAACATCTGCACCCAATTGTCTGAAATAATCCAGGTAACGGCCATCTTCATTTTGCTCGATGATGATGAGTTGTTCGCCCTTGCGCAACAGTTCTTCAGCAATGAAATATCCCAGGCGGCCCAATCCGCAAAGAACAATGTGATCTTTGTAATGATATTTTTTTCGCCCCAATGCCAGCATGATACGCTCTTTTAAAACACGGTCAATGGTTAGTGAAAAAATCATCCAGATAAAAAAGGTAGAAGCAAGAATAAGTATTACCGCAAAAATTTTACTGAATGCATCTGAGTTTACCAGGTTAATATCTCCATACCCAACAGTGGCAACCGTTACAACCACAAAATAAAGTGAATCAACCCAGGATAATTTTTCGTAAAAATGAAAAAACAAAACAGCCAGGGTTATCAATCCGGTAAAAGACAATAAAAGTTTTTTTATCAGGTTGTCCTGGTTTTTATTCCTGATTTTAGGGCTTTTTTTTATTGCTCCGGCTTCAATCTTTCTGGTTAAAGGCTCCAATAAAGCTGCAACAAAATAAGGCGCTGCAATTTTTGCAGGATTAAGGATGGTTACATTATTATGCTCCGATTGTAAATGCGGTATCAGGTTTTCGTTAAACAAAGATGCTGCTATGGAAACGCCCGGATACAAAGAAATAAGTGCAATAATCAACTGCAGGTTAACCTCGTCTTTTTCATCAAGCAGGTAAATCATTTTAAGTGCGCCAATATCCATATTATGCAGGTGTTGCTGCAGGTTTTCAATCAGCGAAACTGATTTTGTGCTGTGCATAATATCACCAGTTGCCACATGAATAACCTGGTAATTGCTTGCCATTAATTTATGGGTTATGCGGTAAGCCAGGTGGCCCGTACCAAAAACCAGTATGGTGTTATTTTTCATATCAGTTACTGAATATAAAGATATGCTGCTTTTATATTTCTTTATTTTATTATTGCCGCATACCTTTAAAAAAAAACTGCCTGTTATGAATAAAAAAACGCTTTGGCTAAAATTAAGAACTTATCATTTTGATCACCTGGTGCCCACCAATTTGTGGCAACATGTAACTGCTGCATTTGGCGGCCCCGATGCTTTCAGCAAAGCTTTTGCAGCAAAAATTGCACGTAAACATGGCTGGACTGACCGGTTCGCATTGAAAGCTGTTTCAGAATATAAAAAGTTTGTTTATCTGGGTGTGGTGAGTGATTTTCATGTAACGCCATCAAAAATAATTGATGTGGTTTGGCACGAGCATATACTTTTTACAAAGGCTTACCGGGAGTTTTGTGATGATGTAATTGCCTACCAGTTCGATCATCATCCGGAACTGATGCCAATGGCAGATGAAACCGGCAGGTTTAATGCACAATACGAGGATACCATTGAATTTTACATAAGTGAGTTTGGGTTTGAACCACCAACCGATATTTGGGGCGAAACCAAATATGATAAAGAGAAACTAAGAGAAAAAAATTACAGCTCCCGGGAAAAAACGGTATATGGCGTTTCTGACAGTTCTAATACTTATTACACCGACGACTCGTTGTGTACTTATTTTGATGGTGGAACGGCAACTGAATTTGGCGGTGGCGATTTTGGAGGCGGCGGTGCCAGTGGCGATTGGAGTGATGGTAATGCAAGTGATGCAAGCAACAGCAGTGATAGCGGAAGTGATAGTGGAAGTGATAGCGGCGGTTGCAGCGGAGGCTGTGGCGGTGGTGATTAATTTTTACCTGCTGATTAAATAAGCCTGGTTACTTTTTCTAAACCTGTTTCATCAATCAATATTACGCCGGGTTGTTTTTCTTTTTCAAAATTACCCAATTTATCATCCATTTGCAGGGCTTTAGCACCGTTGCTGGTAGCCCATTTAAGCAATGTTGCCAGGTTAATTTCTTTAAAATTTTGTTGCAGCGTTTTAATTTCGGCCAGAATACTTAGCTGGTTGTTTGAGGCCAGGCTATCGGTGCCTAACACAATTTTATCGGTGTGTTGCATCAGCATATTTACATCGGGTAATGTATTGCTTATGTAGATGTTGGCGTTGGGGCAAAGGCAGAGGAAGGTTTCTTGTTTCTGGTTGTTGGTTGCTCGTTTTATAAATTCAACATCTTCTGCTGAGGTAGTTACATTATGTACTAAGATGAGTGATTGCTGTTTTGTAAAATACGGCAACCAGCTTTGCAGGCTTGTTTTTTCGCTTGGTTTAAAAAAAGAAATATCAATACCCATTTGCTGATAAAGCCGCAAAAAATCGCCGGTTCCTTTTTTAAAAAATTCATTTTCGGCGGCGGTTTCCTGGTTGTGGATGGTTAGCAGATCGTTGTTTGGCAAATTATCAATCATACTGAATATTTCCGGAGAAACGGAATAGGGTGCATGGGGAACAATTGTTTCCCGTTTCTTGTTGCTCGTTATTTGTTGCTCGTTGTTTGTTGCTCTGTATTCTTCAAGAATTTCGAGAGACTTATCAAAACGTTCCTTTGCAAATTCAGGTATAAATCCGCTTGCCTCAATAAAATTATGATACGCTAATCTTCCTTTATTTTTTTGTGGGATTGTGAGTGTGTTGTTACAAATATCGCCCACAGCAACAATGCCGTTTTGCAGCATTTCGTCTTCGGCTTCTTCAATTGCTTCTAATATATCATGCTCTGCATAGTGCCTCTCGGTAACTACTTTTAAAACAAAATCAACCAGGCCGGTATGTTTGGGTATGTGGGCCTTCATGTGGCTAAGTTCCAGGTGGCAATGTGCATTTATAAAACCGGGGCAAAGGATGCCGTGTAGTTTTTCAACATCGTTGCCAGCTTCTTTTTCATCAACAATACCGATAATAACACCAGCTTCATCGGTTAGCAATACTTTTTGCTCCACAAAATGGTAGCCATCAAAGATTTTATCTGCTGAAAATTTTCTGTTCAAAATGATTGGTTGATATATTGTAAATTTGCCGCCCCATCAATGGTGAGACTGGATTGTCAGACAATTAATGGACCAAACATGTTCAGACGAGAGCGTCAGACCATGTTTGTAAAAAACACAATTAAAGTTCAGTAAAGGTATGCAGTACAAGTGAGTGACACAACGATGTGGCCACTTATTCAAATGCCGGAAACAAAATTTTTTATACAACACAATAAATTTCTCCTTCTGGGGATAGTGGTATGTTAGACAAATTAGATGCTATAAAAGGACGATTCGACAACCTGGGGGTTGCGCTTACCAATCCGGAGATTGTGAGTGATAATAAAAAATTTACTGCCACCAGTAAAGAATACCGCAGTTTGGAAAAAATTGTAAATGCCCGCAATGCCTATGTTAAACTGCTGGATGATATTGAGTTTAACAAAGAAGTACTGAATGGCGATGATGAAGAAATGCGTAGCCTTGCCAAGCAGGAATTGCCAGAAATGGAGGCAAAAAAAGAAGCAATGGAGAAAACCCTCCGCAATATGCTGATACCAAAAGACCCATACGATGAGAAAAATGCAATTTTAGAAATTAGAGCTGGAACGGGTGGCGATGAAGCTTCGCTTTTTGCAGGCGACCTGCTGCGTATGTATTTAAAATATTGTGAAAAGAAGGGCTGGAAAACTACCATACTAAGCGAAAGCGAAGGAACCGTTGGTGGCTATAAAGAAGTACAGGTAGAAGTATCCGGCGATGAAGTGTACGGCATTTTAAAATTTGAAAGTGGCGTACACCGTGTACAACGGGTGCCTGATACTGAAGCCAGTGGCCGGGTACACACCAGTGCTGTAACAGTGGCAGTAATGCCCGAGGCCGAAGAAGTGGATGTGGAATTAAAAGAAAGCGATGTAAAAATGGAAACTGCCCGAAGCGGTGGTGCAGGTGGACAAAATGTAAACAAAGTAGAAACCAAGGTTTTTTTAACCCACAAACCAACGGGTATTGTGGTAATGTGCCAAACTGACCGCAGCCAGTTGGGTAACCGGTTAAGAGCCATGGAAATGCTGAGAACAAGGCTGTATGAAGCAGAAGTTAAAAAGGTAGAAGAGGAAACAGCACACATGCGTAAAAGCCTTGTGAGCACCGGCGACCGCAGTGCTAAAATTAGAACCTACAACTACCCGCAAGGCCGGGTTACCGATCACCGCATTGGCTTAACAGTTTATAATTTAGATGTGGTATTAAACGGCGAACTGACTGAGTTTTTAGAAGCACTTCAATTTGCCGAGAACGCCGAAAAATTAACTACACAGAACTAAACATCATCATATTTTCAATACCTTCATGCAACTATATGTTTTTACCTGCACTCTATCCATTTCAAATTAATTAAAACCTAAAATTTATGTTAGAAGAATTATTTAACCTTGTAAAAGGTTCTGCAGGTGAATCTGTTATCAACAATCCGGATGTGCCAAATGAACAGAACAATGAAGTGGTTGCCGAAGCAACAAACACGGTAGCATCGGGCCTGCGCAATATGGTTGCTGGTGGGGGGTTACAAAATATTTTATCTTTATTTGGCAATAAAGATCAGCAGGGCGGTGGCAAAGGTTTATTAAGTAACCCTATTGTAAATATGATGATCGGGCATTTTGCAGGCAAACTTATGAGCAAATTTAATCTTGGCGGCAACCAAGCCAACAGTGTTGCAACTAATTTAATACCCAGTGTTATCAGTAACCTGGTTAGCAAAACCAACGATCCAAATAACAGTACTTTTTCGCTTGATGGGCTTTTAAACTCAATTACCGGCGGCCAAAGTGCACAGGTAGCCCAGGAGCAACAGAGCGGCGGCAACAGCGGTTTTAATTTTCAGGATTTGATTGGGCAGTTTACAGGTGGTGGCGGCCAGGCTGGCGGTGGCGGAGGTATTATGGATATAGTTTCTAAGCTGGCAGGCGGTGCTCAAAACCAACAGCAACGCAATGGCGGCGGCGGTTTGATGGATCTGATTAAGGGTTTTATAAAATAGTGGTAATTATATAAAAAAGAAAAGCACGTTGTAAACCAACGTGCTTTTTCTTTTGAGTTTAAACCTGTAATTCCTTAAAAAGTATATAAATGCAACCTTTTGTAGGATTTTACACACTTAAAAGGCAACAAAAGTTCTTTATTTAAAATAAATAGCTGTTTTATTCGTTAGATTTTGCAGGCATTTGGTGCTTTAAAGTGGTCTTAAGAAATTCTTAACAGTAGTAATAAAACCTTTGGCATCTAATTTGCGTTTATATAAATACTACAGTGATAAGGAAATTGAAAGCGAGGAAAATGGAAACTGTAATCAAAAACGATCAATTAAAATTTCTCATAAGCAGTTAGTTTTGGTAACGGCCCCTGTTTCAACAGGGGCTTCTCTTTTGTGCCAATTCCCAAAAGTATGGATATTATTCCCCACCATGCTATTACCACAGATAACTGGCATTTTTTAATACTTTATAATAAACAACTTTTCAATGCAATTCTTAAATAGTGATTTTTGGTGTAACGATACTCAGGTTTTTAAACTTAAAAGCTTTGTCTATATAAAAAATAAAGGGTTTTAAAAATTGGGGTAATTACGTCTCATTTACCGGCGCTTTATTTATAACTTACCTTTTGGTTGGTTTAAAAAAGTATAAAAGACCAGAGGCAAGGCTTGGATATTATGAAAGGTACGGGAATGTAAAAAAATTGTACGCTGTTTGAATAACGCTTTAGTGCTTTACCTTTGCAAATTAAATTTTACGTTTGGCCACAACAACATCAGATAGAAAAAATTTTTTTAAGCGCCTGCGCAACAAGGATGCTGGTCCGGCAGAGCCGGAAGAAATGTCTTTTATGGGCCATCTGGAGGCATTGCGCTGGCATTTAATGCGCTCAGTACTTGTTTGGCTGGCTGCGGCTATTGGTATTTTCTTTTTTATAGATTGGGTGTATGATGAGATTATTCTTGCACCCTCCAGCGAAAAATTTATCACGTACAGTACCTTATGCCGGTTTGGCCATTGGCTTGGCATTGGTGATGGGCTGTGCATGCCTCCTGTAAAAATTGATTTTCAGGTAACCGAGGTAAACGGCACATTTACATCTGCTATTTCTATTGCATTAATTGGTGCAGTTATTATTGCATTCCCCTATATTTTTTGGGAGTTATGGCGCTTTATAAAACCTGCCCTATCTCCCAAAGAAAAAAAATATGCCCGTGGCAGTATTTTCTGGGTTTCACTTTGTTTCTTTTTTGGGGCTGCTTTTGGGTATTATTTACTGGCACCGTTTACATTTAATTTTTTAGCCAGCTTTACCCTTGGTAAATCGGGTGCTATCATTTACCGGCCATCTATTAATGATTATATTGATAGTCTTACCAATCTTATACTTGGCTGTGGTATTGCTTTTGAGCTGCCCATACTTGCCTATGTTTTAGGCAAAATCGGCTTAATAACCGGAAAATTTTTAAAAACGTACCGCAAATATGCCTTTATCGTTATCCTGATAATTGCTGCAGTTATAACACCATCGCCAGATGTTACCAGCCAAACCATTGTGGCCATCCCGCTTTTGCTGCTTTATGAAATTAGTGTGGTATTGGTTTCACGTATAGACAGAAAGAATGCTAAGGAAGAAAAAGAGTGGAGCTGATAAAGCTTGCAAAAGTTTAAAACGTTTAGTGGTTTAAAGTTTTATCCTGTCCGGCTATATCATTAACTTTGATAAAGCAGTTTGAAGTAACGGGTAACCAACCTTAAACTTTAAACCTTTTCAACTTTTTAAACCTTTAACTTATGTCGCCCTTCAACCTCACACTCCCCATTGCCATTGGCTGCGATCATGCCGGATTTGATTGCAAAGAAGACCTGATTTCTTTTCTGGAAGGAGAAGGCGTTAAGTTTAAAGATTTTGGAACCTACAATAAAGATTCTGTTGATTATCCCGATTTTGCACACCCGGTTGCAAGCGCAGTAGAAAAAGGCGAAGCTGCTTTTGGCATTTTATTATGCGGCAGCGCCAATGGTGTTGCAATAACGGCTAATAAACACCAGGGCATACGGGCTGCCATTTGCTGGGGCGAAGAATTGGCGGAGCTTGCCCGCAAACACAACGATGCAAACATCATTTGCATACCTGCACGTTTTGTGCGTGATGGCGATGCAGAAAAAATGCTTGATATTTTTATGAACACCGCTTTTGAAGGCGGCCGACATCAAAACAGGGTTGGTAAAATTGCTTGTTAAAAGGTTAATAGTTGATGGTTAATGGTTGAAAGCTCTTGGTATTTTGAATAACCATTAAACGTTTTAAACCCTTAAACCTTTAAACCCCTGTCACCGCTCATCCAAAATAAAACCGCTGCTTTACAGTTTTTATTATTTTTCCGTTTACTAAAATCAAAAAATGAAAAGAGTATTATTTTTTATTTGCCTGCTTGCGGGTATTAGCATTTCATTTGCACAAACAGACCCTGCAAAATACGCTGCAACTATTACTGGCAGTAACCTTAAAACACATTTAAGTATTATTGCCGGTGCCGAGATGGAGGGCCGTGAAACCGGTACTGAGGGCCAGCGTAAAGCAGCAGCATATATTGAAGCGCAATACAAAAAAATGGGTTTAAAAACAGTGCCCGCTTTAAATGGCTATCAGCAGTTTTATCCTTTATACCAGGATAGTTTAAAAACAGGAAACCTTACCGTTGCAGGTAAAGTTGCTGAATACGGCAAGGATTTTATTATACAAATGAACAATAACGAAACCGGAAAATTTAAAGGCAAAAAAATTGTTTTTGCAGGTTATGGTATTGATGATGAGAAATACAGTGACTATACCGGACTGGATGTAAAAGGAAAAATTGTGATCATCTTTTTGGGTGAGCCAAAAAAAGATGGCAATTATATTTTAACCGGTACCAAACGCTCCGGTGTTTGGACGTTTCCTGGCGTAGCGAAAAAGCTTGCGGCAGCAGCCGCAAAAGGTGCTGCCGGTATGCTTGTAATTAACCCCACACAGGAAACATTTAATGAACGTGCTGTTGCCAACGGTAAAAAAACAGGGGTTTATTTTCCCAGAGAAAGTGAAGCAGCCAAGAGGCTGAACTTTGCTCAACTATCGCATGCGTTTGCAAAAAACATCATCGGTAATAATTTTGATACGCTTCTTAAAATTGTAAAAGCAAACGGCGTATTTGCAAAACAATGGGTAACAGAAAGCAAAACAAAAGTTGTTTATAAATTTGAAAAGTACCGTACAACAATTAATGCAAGTAATGTGGTGGGCATTATTGAAGGCACCGATAAAAAAGATGAGTATGTTTTTTTAACGGCACATTACGATCACCTGGGCATACGCAACGGAAAAATTTATTACGGTGCCGATGATGACGGCAGCGGTACCTGCGCTGTTATAAACATGGCCGAAGCTTTTGCCAAAGCTGC
>JAYURR010000062.1:0-5635 GCA_043756605.1 Chitinophagaceae bacterium | reverse complement strand
GTAATGATGGCCGTAATACCTGTGCACCTTATCCTTTATCATATGCCACAATTAAATCGGGTTACCAGGTAGCAAAAAATGTTTTAACGGTAGGTGCTTTAGATACACTATATGCAGCAGCTAATTTTTCCAGCCGTGGCCCGGTAAAAGATGGCAGGCTGAAACCTGAAATTATAGCATCCGGTGTAAATGTATTTTCAACAAGACATTTGTTTGGATATGAGAGAAGCAGCGGTACAAGTATGGCATCTCCAATTGTAGCAGGTGTTGCTACTTTATTAAATGAGCAGTACCGTAAACTCAACAGCAATGCCGTTCCACAGGCATCATTAATAAAAGCTGTACTCTGCAATAGTGCCGAAGACCTGGGCAACCCCGGGCCTGATTTTACTTATGGCTTTGGTAATTTAAATGCCCGCCGTGCTGCCGAAGCAATTGAAAATAACAGATTTTATCTAAGCAGTGTTACTCCTTCATCAAATTCAATAACAGTACCTGTAGGGGTAAGGCGATTGAAAGTAATGTTGTATTGGGCTGATACTGCTGCCGCACCAAATGCAGCAACTCAGTTGATAAGCGATTTTGATTTAACTGTAGTGGCACCGGGAAATATTACACATCAGCCATTGATTTTAGATGCCACGCCAGCCAATGTTAATGCCAATGCTTTTCAAGGCATTGACAGAATAAATAATATTGAGCAGGTTGTAATTGATAATCCTGTAGCAGGTAGCTATGATATAAATGTAAATGCTTTTAGCCTGCCTTATGGCCCGCAGGAGTATGTAATCACTTATCAAATGGATATGAATGGTGTAACTGTAGAGTATCCTTTTGGTGAAGAAAAAATAGTGCCCGGCGAAACAGAAGTAATACGCTGGAATGCTTATGGTGATGAAGCAAATACTTTTACACTTGAATATTTTAATGGCAGTTCCTGGAACCTGATTAATGATACTGTGCCTGCAAATGCACAGTCGTATTACTGGGTTTTTCCACCAACTGTAAGTAATAATTGTTTAGTAAGAGTTACTAGAAATTCCTCTGCATATACCGATGAAAGTAATTTTAATTTTACTGTTATTGGTCAACCGGTTGTTACGGCTACTGTACCCTGTGATGGATTTGTGCAGCTGGATTGGCCGGCCACAAGCGGCGCAACTTCATATGATATATGGCAGCTTAAATCCGATACTATGGCCATTATTGGTAATACTACCACTCTCACTTATTTAATAAACGGTCTAAACAGTTCCACCACTTACTGGGTTGGGGTTAGTGCAAAGAACGGAACTGTTAATGGCCGCAGATCTGTTTCAAGGTCGGTTTTGCCTTCAACAGGTGTTTGTACTTTATCAATATTTGATAATAATATGAAAGCGGTTTCTGTAGATGCACCAGTTAGCGGAAGGCAGTTTACCTCTTCGGCTTTAACAGCATCTGAACAAATAAGATTTACTATTAAAAACCTGGATAATGTTGCTACGGCAGGGTTGTATGATATGTACTACCAGATAAATGGAGGTGCAGTAATTATGGAAAGCAGCTCAGTTGCCATTGCAGCTTTGTCAACCCGCCAATACACATTTACAACAACGGCGGATTTTTCATTACCGGGAATCTATAACATAAAAGCCTGGGTTAAAAGAAGCGGTGATGCACAGCTATTGGATGATACAACTTTGGTAACTATAAAACATTTGGCAAATGGCTTGGTTACCTTGCCTGTGCTGGATGGATTTGAAAATGCGCTGGCAAAGGAATATATAACGAATACTATTGGGCTGGATAGTTTAGATCGGGTTGATTTTAAAGCAAACACAACAAGAGGCCGTGCCCGAACATTTGTAAACACCGGCTTTTCATATAATGGCAGCAAGGCAATAACATTAGACCAATTCCCCGTGGGGGGATTGAATACAGACAGCCTGATGATGACCTATAACCTGGGTAATTATATAAGCGGCCAGCAGTTGAGGTTAGACTTCTATTATAAAAATCACGGCCAGGAAAATAACCCCAACAACAAAGTATGGATACGTGGCAGCGATACTAAAACCTGGGTGTTGGCTTATGATCTTATTGCCAACCAGGCTGCACTTGGACAATACAAACATGCTGTTATTAATATTAACGATGTGCTGGATACAGTTATGCCTGCGCAACCCATTAGTAGTAGCTTTCAAATAAAATTAGGCCAGCAGGGCAATACTTCTGCCAATCTTCCTAATCCCATTATTGACCAGGATGATGGTTATACTTTTGATGATGTAGGTATACAAGAAGCAACAAATGATATTGGTATTTATCGGGTTGTTTCACCATCCGTTACGGGCTGTGGCATGGCAGGCAGCCAACCTGTTTCATTAGAAATAAAGAATTACAGCGGTACAATATTTACAGCAGTGCCCGTTTATTACAGTGTAAATGGTGGAGCGCCTGTATTGGAAACAATTGCATCGCTACCTTCGGGTACTACAACACATACATTTGCGTTGCCCGTAAATCTTTTACCCGATACTGATTACAGTTTTAATTTCTGGGTGTATGAATCAACAGATAATTACAGGAGCAATGATAGCCTGTTAAATTATAATTTTCATACCAGTCCGGTCATCAGTACTTTTCCTTACCTGGAAGGATTTGAGAGCAGTACCGCAAGCTGGTACAGCAAAGGCCAGAACAATAGCTGGCAGTGGGGTACACCAACAAAAACATTTATCAGTAAAGCCGCAAACGGAACAAAAGCATGGGTAACTAACTTAACAGGAAAATATAATTCCAATGAAATCTCCTATTTATATTCGCCTTGTTTTAATTTAAGTGGTTTAACACAGCCCGTTTTATCTTTCAGTCATATTTTTCAAATTGAAGATGGAACTCCTGCAGATTACACATGGATAGAATACTCAACCAATGGAGGTGTAACCTGGAGCAGGCTGGGGGTTAATAACCAGCCAGGAAGTACAAACTGGTATAATGATCCTACCGGAAAAAATCAATGGCGGCCATCTTTAAGAACATGGCATGTTGCCAGTATTGATATACCTACAACAGGAACTAATGTTCGCTTCCGTTTTGTTTTTACAAGTGATCTTGGATTTAACCTTGAAGGTGTTGGCGTTGATGACATTCATGTATTTGATAAGGCACTTATTTACAATAGTGTGCCAATTACAGCCATTACTCAAAATGTAAGCGGCAATAACTGGGTACATTTTAATTCCGGTGCCACAAGGGTTGTATCTATTAATGCAAATGGAAATAATCTTGGGAATACTACCATTGGTGTGTATCCATTTACAGGAACAGTTCGATATCAAAATTACCAATATTACGTTAACAGGAATATTGTTGTAAGGCCAACCACAGCGCCTGTTACTGATGTTACCGTGCGTTTTTATTTTACAGATGCCGAAGCAAAAATCCTGCTGGCAGCTGCGGGTTGTGGCGTATGCACAAAACCTACAGATCCTTACGAACTGGGAGTTACTAAATTCAGCGGCTCGGCTGCGCAGGAAAATGGAACACTGGCAGATAATACAGCCGGTGTATACTCATTTATTTTACCGGGCAATACAGCAATAGTACCCTATGATAATGGATACTATGCCGAATTTTTAGTAAACAGCTTCAGTGAATTCTGGCTTAATCACGGTGGAATTGGAGGCATCCATTCCTTACCGGTTAACCTGCTGAGCTTTGAAGCTGTGAAGCAAACAAAAAAAGTTTTATTGCAATGGGTAACAGCAAGTGAACAGAATGCAGACAGGTTTCAGGTTGAAAGATGTGCAGATGGAATAAATTATACAACGATAGGAAATGTGATTGCCTTAAATGGCAACATTGAAAATAATTACAGCCTTGTGGATGGGCAGCCCTTGGCAGGATTTAATTTTTATCGTTTAAAAATGATAGATAAGGATGGCAGTTTCCGCTATTCTCCGGTAAGGAAAATTAATTTTAGTAATACGGGTGATGATATTACAGTTTATCCAAACCCGGTTATTAATGCTGCTATATTTATTGCTTCATCAGCAAATTGCAATAAGGCCATCATCTTTGATGCTGCAGGAAAAACAATTAGAATATTTAAGCTGGCGGGCAGAGGTAATACACTTGATCTTGCAGGTATTGCTAAGGGCACATACCAGCTCAGCATATTTACAGAAAATTCCTTGCATACAGAAAAGATTATTATCCAGTAAAGCATATATGTATTTGTAAAAATGCTTCTGTAGATTTTATACAGAAGCATTTTTTATTTTATTTATTTGTAACTTACCGCAAACATTATTAATGGCATTGCAACCCTGGCGTACCGGTAAAGTTATCCGTGTAGAAAATGAAGCAAAGGACACCAAACGATACTGGGTTGAAGTGCCTGAACTGACTTCCTTTGATTTTATACCGGGCCAATTTGTAACACTCGATCTTCCTATTCACGAAAAAGCAAATAAA
Source organism: Chitinophagaceae bacterium (assembly GCA_043756605.1). Taxonomy (GTDB): domain Bacteria; phylum Bacteroidota; class Bacteroidia; order Chitinophagales; family Chitinophagaceae; genus Ferruginibacter. Next base: position 1,174 of record JAYURR010000062.1, on the reverse strand, counting down.
CGCTGGCGCAGTTATTCTATAGGTTCCTGGCCTGATGGTTCTAATGTTTTTGAGCTCGTTATCGTATTAGATAAGAAAGGTGCAGGTACAAATTTTATTTTTCATGAATTACAGGCTGGCTCAGTATTTTCTTTCCGTGGCCCACAGGGCGTATTTACTTTAAGAGAGCCATTAGACAAAGATATTTTCCTCATCTGCACCGGTACAGGCATAGCTCCATTCAGAAGTATGGTCAATCATATAAAAAATAAAAACACACCACACCAAGGGGTTTACCTCATCTTTGGATGCCGAACCAGGGATACACTTTTATATTATGATGAAATGAAAAGGTTGGAGGAACAAGTCCCTTCATTTAAATATATACCCACGCTTTCCAGAGAAGAATGGGAGGGTGCTACAGGATATGTGCATCACATTTACGAAGAGCTTTGTAAAGACAGGAGGCCAGCGAATTTTTATTTATGTGGATGGCGTGGTATGATAGATGAAGCTAAGAGGCGGATACTTGAAATGGGTTATGATAAAAAAGATGTTCATGTAGAGATATATGGTTAAATGTTTTTTAGTTGTATTTTTCAGTAACTTGAAACAGTAAAAAGATTTTTATAAAAATTCAATAACGTATGGGTGCTTCTTCCATGATCGTTCTCATTATTGCCGGGCTGGCTTTTTCCGTGATCGCAATCCTGGTTGCAGGATTGGTAACAAAAGGAACTAAAAAATCCTCAGAAGGGAGAACCTTATGAGTGTGGTATTCCCACACAGGGCAAAACATGGGTGCAGTTGAACGTAGGCTATTATCTTTTTGCCCTTATCTTTTTAATTTTTGATGTTGAACTTATCTTTATTTTTCCCTGGGCTGTTGTAGCCAAATCAGTGGGCTGGGTAGCCTTAATCGAAATCATCATTTTCTTTTTCATATTATTTATGGGATTCTTATATGCACATAAAAAAGGGGCATTGAAGTGGAAGTAAAAGGCGGCCCCTCCTGAACTCCGTTCGTTCCCTTATCAGGGAACTCCGGTGGGGAGGAAATTTAGAAGATTGAAGCGAAGAAAAATGGGATAGGAAATTTTAAAAATTAAACAGTTAACTCTTATTTAATGAGTAACACTTCAAATAATTCAGAGTCTTTAAAAGTCCCCTCCACGGGAGGGGATTTAGGGGAGGC
>JAYURR010000061.1:0-17219 GCA_043756605.1 Chitinophagaceae bacterium | reverse complement strand
GCATACAGATAATTACCTGGTTTACTTTAACCAATCATCTTACCTGTTGGATATAATTGATAAAAATGTAAAAGTGATAAACCTCAATTACAAAGGCGGTTTTGATATTGTGCGTATGTTAAGGCAACTAAAATCAATTATTAAAAACAATAAAATAGATATAGTACATACACATCTTACACCGGCCAGCTTATACACACACCTGGTTTGCCCGGCATGGGTGCCGCAGGTACATACCATACACAGCACCTACTCAATGGATAACGAAACCAGGCCATGGATGCGGTTGCTGGAAAGAAAATTGTTTCTCCAAAAAAAGAAGTGCAATGTTATCAGCCTGTCGGAATTTACTAAAGAAGATTTTTTAAAATCAATATCTTATAAAGGAAAAATATTTGTGCTGAATAATTTTGTGGCCGACCGTTATTTTAATTTGCCGCAAAAAAATTATGATAGTAATAAAAATGAACTCTGGCTGCTTGCAGTTGGCTCATTAAAAGAACTTAAAAATTTTGAATACCTGCTTGAAGTTTTTGAACATCTTGATGGCTTTGAAATTTACCTGGATATTTATGGCGGCGGTGATGTTTCGAAATATGAAAGCATTATAAAAGCTAAAAACCTTAATGTAAAAATGATGGGCCATATTGATGATGTTGCAACTATAATACATCAATACAACGTCTTTATAATGCCATCTAAATTTGAGGGCTTTCCATTATCGTTGTTTGAAGCTATGGCTGCCGGTGTGCCGCTTATGCTGTCGGATATTGCTCCGTTGCGGAGTATTGTAAAAGAACATGCCATTTATTTTCCGCTGAACGATGCTGCATTTGTGGCTGCTAAAATTCAGCAAATTTTTAATAATGAAATTGATATAAATCGAATGTCAGTAACTGGAAAAAAATATGCCGAAGCAACAGTAAAAAAAGAAAAGTATGTAAACAGGCTGCTGCAGATTTATGATCAACTTCAGCATGATAACAACAAAAATTAAAAGCAATAAAACAAACTATACTTTAACAATAAAATAAACAACAATAAAAATGTTCCCGCAATTTTATAACAGAAAAAATAACAAGTCATTTGTAAAAGTTGATGATGCATATGTAAGCGAAGGGGCTAAAGCGCCGATCATTAATGGCGTAACCCGCTTTGTTGACAGTGGCTCTTACGCATCGCTTTTTGGCGATCAGTGGAAAGAGTATAAAAAAACACAGCTCGATTCCTACACCGGGTCGCCAACATCCGAATCGAGGCTGGACAGGTGTTTGGGAGAAGATTTAAAAAATAATCTTGCAGGAAAAGTTGTGCTGGAGGCCGGTTGCGGAGCCGGTAGATTTACTGAAGTGCTTCTTAAAAAAGGCGCATTTGTTGTTTCTTCCGATCTTAGCTCGGCTGTAGAAGTGAATGTGGAAAATTTCCCTGCTTCTGATAAACATATCGTTATACAGGCAGATATAAACAACATGCCTTTTGCAGATGAAAGTTTTGATGTGGTGATTTGTCTGGGCGTTATTCAGCATACTACAGATAGCGAAAAAACAATTGAAGATTTGTATAAGCTGGTAAAAAAAGGCGGGTCTCTGGTGATAGATCACTACTCTTACGACCGCTCAAATTACCTGAGGTTAGCCCGCCTTTACAGAATTTTTCTCCGTAAAAAAACATCTGATTATACGATTCCATATACAAAGAAACTTGTAAAAAGATATTTACCATGGCACAAAAGAGTTGCAAAGTACAAACTGCTTTCTGTTTTGCTCAACCGTATTTCGCCGGTGGTTTCCTACTATTCAGTTTTTCCGCAGTTCAGCGAAAAGCTGCAGCAGGAGTGGGCCTTGCTTGATACGCATGATTCACTTACAGACTGGCACAAAAGATTCAGAAATACAAAACAGATAACTCAAACACTCACAAACCTTGGTGCAACAGATATTAATTGTGCTTACGGCGGAAATGGTGTAGAAGCAAATTGTAAAAAACCATAAAGCAGCAAAAAAAAATGAAAGTTCTTCATATAGCATTCAGCGGATTGGGTGGGCACGGCAATGTTTTTTTTTCGATGGCTGATGCCGATAAGGAGAAACAAAACCAGTACGAGGTTATTTTTTTTGGTAACGAAGAGGTACGTGCAGGATATATTGAAAAGGCAAAGCTGCGTAGTATTCCGTGGTTTTATGTTGCCAAAAAATCAGGATTTGATTTTGGCTCGTACCGGCAAATTGAAAAAATAATTGAGGAAAGGCAGCCGGATGTTATTTTTCTGCACAGCAGCTCTTACATCTACCCGGTAAAAAAAGCTACACTTCTTATCTCAAAAAAAATTAAAATTATTGTAAGAGAAACGCAGCCTAATCATTTAAAAACAAAACTAAACTGGCTGGGCTTGTGTTTTTCGTTGGTGGCTGCTACTACTGTGGTTTTTTTAAGTGTAGAGTATCGTGACTATATTAAAAAGCGGTTAAGTTTTTTATTCTCCGATAAAAGAACTGCGGTAATTCCAAATGGTGTAGATCTGAATGTATATAAACCAGCCGAAAAAATGGAAAGCTTGTTTTTAAGCATTGGTATGCAAAGCAGGTTATCAGAAACCAAAGACCATACAACATTGATTGATGCATTTGCATTGCTTATAAAAAAATATACTGATAAACCTTTAAAATTGATTATTGCCGGCGATGGTGTTTGCAGGCTTGCATTAGAAAAGCAGGTGCAGCAATTAAATATTGGCAACGCTGTAATTTTTACCGGCATGCTGGAAGAAACAGAACTGCCGGCATTTATAAACTCGCTGGATATTTATGTACATGCTACGCTTGGCGAAACGATGAGCACAGCCATTATGCAAGTAATGGCCAGCAGGCTGCCAATTGTAGCTTCGGATGTATTGGGTGTAGATAATATGATAAAACATAACCAGAACGGATTACTGGTGCCTGCAAAAAATGCGGAGCAATTGTGTGCTGCTATTTTAGAGCTGCTTAATAATCCTGATAAAGCTGCAACACTTGCGGCCAATGCTTTTACTTTTGCAACAGAAAATTACAGTAATAAAGTAATGCTGGAGCGTTACAATAAAATATTTAATGCTTGAAAATTGTACACCTCATATTTTCTGAACAGGTTGCAGGTGCCGAGCGGTATTTGCTGGATCTGTTGCCTGGCCTGCAGGCAGAAGGAATTGAATGTAGCCTGATTTGTGTAACGCCGCCTGCTGATCAACATAAATTTACGGCCCTGTGCGATGAGTTGAATGTTAAAGGAGTAAAATCAATTTTGATAGCCGGCAAAGCAACCGGCTTTTATAGTATTGCAAAGCAGATAAATACATACCTGCTGCAACATGATATTAAATACCTGCATGCACATTTATTTAAATCGGATTTACTGGCAGTGATGGTTAAAAAATTATTTAACCGCAAGCTTATATTGCTTTCTACCAAACATGGTTACGAAGAAAAGTACTGCAGTAATTATCAGCACTACAAGGGTAAAATAAATTACAACCTGTATTATTTTATATCAAAATTTTTAAACGCTAATATTGATAAGCAATTTGCTGTATCAAAGGCAATGGCCAATCTGTATTTTAATTTAAAGCTTACAAAAAGCAAATTACCTTTTATTCACCATGGTGTTACTATTCCGGCATTGGTGGAAAAGACAGATGCGGCGGCTTACCGGCTTGCTCCGCAGCAATTAATTATACTTGGTAGAATTGAAGAAGTTAAAGGACATACATATTTATTAGAAGCTATGCCTGAGGTGATAAAGGTTTTTCCGGATGTTACATTACTGGTGATTGGCAATGGCACACAAAAAGAATATTTACAAAAGCAGGCGGCTGATACAGGCATTGAAAATAATATTTTGTTTTTAGGGTTTCAAAAAAATCCGCTGCCTTATCTGGCACATACCGATCTGATGGTTGCGCCTTCATTGTATGAATCTTTCGGATTGGTTTTTATTGAAGCCTTTGCTATGAAATTGCCAGTGATAGCATTTGATGCACCTGCAGCCAATGAAATTATCAACGACAATGAAACCGGTTTGTTGGTGCCGGTTTACAACAGTAAAATGCTTGCAGAAAAAATTATTTACTTATTGCAGCAACCTGCCGAAAGAAACAGGCTGGCAGAAAATGGCTACAAAAAATATGTTGACTATTTTAATACCGCAAGGATGGCAGCGCAAACTGCAGCGTGGTACCGCAGCTCACTCCCTTTATAGTTTTTATCCAAAAAAATATTGCCAGATAGTTGGCTGGTAATACATGGTTCCTTTTTCAGTATGTTTTATTGTTTTGATTTCTCCCGCAATAATTTGGGGTAAAACTTCTTTTAATGCGGCAATGCCAATGGCAACCTGTAGTATTGGGTAAGTGGTAAAATTATCCAGCTTTTCGGGCTTTGCAAAAGCCTGTTTAATTACGGCGCCGGTATCAATGCCTGCATCAACCAGGTGAATGCTGGTACCAAAATTTGCAGCATCTTTATTATACAAAGCCCAGTAACCGCCGTGGCTGCCGCGGTATTGCGGCGTAATGCCCACATGCATATTAATAAAAACGGCCGCAGTACATTGTAATATTTTTTTGCTGATAATACGGGTGCCGTTTACAATAATAATATCGGGTTGTAATTGCTGCAACATTTGTTTGCAGGCGTCATCATTAACTGAATCAACTCTTAAAATCTGGCTACTATTAAAAGGAGTGTTGTCAAGATTATATTGTTTTATCAATGCTTTTTTCCTGTCTTCAGCCTTAGCTTTTAAAAAAGGTACAACCAATGCAGAAAAAAGTATTTGTCCGGATACTTTTAAGAACCCAATTTTTTTTAATCTGCCTTTAATTAGTTTTTTTTTGCTGATGGCTTGTTCAATAATTGCAGCCGCTATCAAAAAATCATTTTTTAATGCGTTATAAACCCATCTCGATGATTCACAATCTGACGCCAGAAAAACAATTTTTTTTTGTTGCATATAATGCGGAGTATCTTAAAATTATTTTATAAAATCAGGCAGCAGCAATCAATAGCCTGCAGCTTCCTTCATTGTAAAATTTAATAAGCTGCAACAATTTGAATTGCACCCATTAATAACCACCAGCTTCTTTCATGGTAAGGTTTGTAAAACCGTATTTTTGATTTAAAAATTGAAAGTGATTTAATAAAACAGTAAGATTTTGCATATTCTCATTAATATCAACTCCAAAATTATGCGGATGCCACCATAAATGATAAAGTTCATTATTTTTTGCTGCGTAAGTCATTTCGTTCATTATCCTTTTTAATTTCAGCTTTTCAAACCACGCTAAATTTTTATTGTAAGGTTTTAAAAACCTGCTTGCCGGAATATTAACAGGCAAACCGCTTTCTCGTTTAATAGAAAAAGTGTTGTTACCGGAGATGGGGAAATAGGTATCTAAAAGCCGGCAAAGTCTTATTAATGGTATTTCGGCAGCAAACATACGGGGCTTATAAATCCACGAAACAGGATTACCACGATAAACATGAATGCTATTTTTTTTTAAAACTGGTAGGTATGCTTCATTAATCTGGTTGCGGGGAAATACCAGGCTTGTTAATTGAATATTTTGTGCAGCAGCAATTTTTATGGCAGCTTTAATATCCGCATCAAATTCTTCGGCTGTCTGTCCATCTTCCAAACAAAAATAATGACTGAAAGTATGCGTAGCCATTTCGTGTTCACTTTGTTTTATCATCTCAAACAGTGAGTAACCAAAATGATAGGGGTCATCTTTTTCGTTGTTGCCTGTTTTGTCAAATTCGTTGGCGTAAACATTGTATGTCTGATTACTGTATGCAGGTTTTACGGTTGGTATAAAAGATGATAATTCTTCTTTGTCTTTTGCAAATAAAATACCCACAGTGGCAAAAGTGGCTTTTATGTTGTAAGTTTTAAATAACTCAAGCAAAGCCGGAATTACCTGTTGCACGCCAAGTATGTGGTTGCCATATTTTTCTTTGGTTGTTACATCCCAAACGCCCCACAATAATTCGTAATCGAGTGATATTACAAATGTGCCGCTATCGTTGCTGAGAGAATTCATTCATTAAAAGCTGAAATGTATAAGATATTGGTGAAATTAATTGTTTTACACCAAACGTGTTAAGCGCAAAGGTAATACCCTTGTGCAATACACAATTGTTTAATTTAACTGCTGCCGGATAATAGAGTGGAGCAAATTAAGGCAAAACAGTTTTTCTTTTTTTCTCCATCATTGCTGTATATAAGCTTACAAGTGTAAAAAAATAAAATGGCAGCAGAATAATTTTATAACGGGCCATGGTGCCAAAATTGTATGTGGTAAAGCCAATAATAAGTGCAAAGATGATAGACATGATAAAGAAACTCAAAACAAATGGGTTGTTGAAAATACCTTTTAAAAAGTCAAGGAATTTCATCTTAAAAAGCAGGTAAAGTGTAGCAAAAAGTAAAAGCGTGGCTTCTAGCGCACTGAATAAAATAAAAACTTTGCGGCTTTCCCAGATAAAAGGCCTGAAGAGGCAGGTAAAAACTGCAACAGGGCTGTGCAATAACAGGCCACCCAGTGATGCGTCTATTTCATCTGCTTTAACACTGCCCCTACTTCGCTCATCCTCCATTTGTACAGCATCGTAATTTCTTTGGTAAGTATCAACCTGCACCTTGGATTCATCTGCCAGCTCTTGTAACTGCTCACCAAAATTTGCCACAAATGCAACAATAAGTACCGCTGTAAGAAATATCAGGATAATAAAACCCCTTATCACCAGGTTTTTAAATGGCGTAACAAATTTATAAAACACAAATACAGAAAGGCTTACTGAAAGAACTATAATAATATAGCTTTTGATAGTGCCAACTATGTAAACCAACACAATTAAAGCAATGATATTTTTAAGCGACACTTCTTTTTTTACAAAAAATTTGTAAATAAAATGGATGATAAATCCGAGCCCGCCAATACATACAGAATCTTTTATAAGTCCACTACCCCAAAACCAAATAGAAGGAGTGTATAAAATGGCCCAGGCAAGCAGTTTTACCTCTTTATCTTTATTAATATCTTTAAAAACCAAAAAAAGTTTCCATAAACCAGCAAATGCAAAAAGCCCAAAAAACATTGTGATGATGAGATACTTATTGAAGGATAAAAAAGACACCAGCGCAGATATCTTCATTACAAAAAGATTAGACTCAATGCCAAAATAACCAGAGTAATTCATATCTCCCACTTCAAAATCGTACCAGGCTTTTACTTCTTCGGCAGGCTTAAAAAAGTATTGGTAATTCCCCGGATCTCTTAATAACCTGGTGCTTAAAAAATCGCTGCCGTAATAAAAAACAAACGAATCGCCATAACCATAATAATATTGTACCATCAGCGCATAAGCCACTGCCCCAAACATGTGCAGGTAAAATGCCATAAAAAAATATTTCCGTAATTCCGCATCGGGGTATTTTACAGAAATCTTTTTAACTATTGCATAAAAGATGAAGAGGTAAACCGGCAATAAAAGATAATCAAAAATGGTTATGTACTGCATTGGCCGGATTGACGGTTATTTGGTTAAGGTAAATTATAGAACCAGTATATTTAAACTGCAATATACTCATTGTTTTTAGTGCTGCACACGGTTAATATGGCAATTAAAAAGGACTGTTATTGCCAAAAACAATTTTTAAGCAGGAATATTATAACGGAAATTTTATTATCATTATTTTTACAGCTATATGGGTACCATTTTAGTTACTGGCTGCGCTGGTTTTATAGGAAGTCATGTTTGTTCATTATTGCTTGATAAGGGCTTTAAGGTTATTGGCGTAGATAATTTTGACCCCTTTTACAAACGTGCTGTAAAAGAATTTAACCTTGCAAAATTTAAAACACACCCGGCATTTACTTTTTATCAGATTGATATTACAGAAGGTTTGGATGCTGTTGCAGAAGAAAACATTGATGCTGTAATTCACCTGGCTGCAAAAGCCGGTGTAAGGCCATCTATTGAAGACCCTGCAGGCTACATAAAAGTTAATATTACCGGCACGCAAAAAGTGCATGATTTTATGCAGGCAAGGGGTATTAAAAAACTGGTGTTTGCATCCTCCTCATCTGTTTATGGCAACAATAAAAAAATGCCTTTTAGCGAAGATGATAATGTAGATAATCCCATATCGCCTTACGCATACACAAAAAAAACCGGCGAGTTAATGAATTATACTTTGCATCATTTGTACAATATAGATGTTGTGAATCTCCGTTTTTTTACAGTGTATGGTCCCGGGCAAAGGCCCGATCTGGCCATTCATAAATTTGTAAAAGCAATAGCAAAAGATCAGCCACTGGTTTTATTTGGGAATGGGCAAACCGCACGTGATTATACTTATGTTGATGATACGGTTGCCGGCATTTTTAGTGCTTTGCAATACTGTTTAAGCAATATAAGTTTATATACAACCATTAACCTTGGTAATAATAAACCCGTTATGCTTAATGAGCTGGTTGATATTATTTATACAGAAATGGGTAAACAAAAAAATGTTGTGTATCAATCCATGCAGGCTGGCGATGTGGATATAACATTTGCTGATATAACCAAAGCTGGCCAATTGCTTGGCTATAAACCCGCAACAGGCATGGCTTTGGGCATAAAAAAATTTATTGCCTGGTATAATGGCGGCAATATATAAGTATAAGGCAATATTGGCAACACTTAACCGTTTTAAACCTGCATTTAAATGAAAAAATACATTTCATTTAAATGAAAACAATATCCAATTCAACACACATGAAACAAAACATTAACCTGCTTAACCCCTTTACGCAAAAACCATTGCAAGAGTTGCCCGATGGACTCGCAGAAAACGGCTCTATTGTTTTCCCATATAAAAATGGGGCCTATCGTTTGGTTGCCGATGATAACTACACACAAAATTTTGGCTATCAATGGAACAAATTTGCCGCCACACAAATAGACCAGGCAAAAAAAAATATGCAACTGAGCAACAGGCGTGTGTTTGCGGTTACCGGTTGGGATAAAGAAGATTTGAAGGATAAAAATATATTGGAAGTTGGTAGCGGTGCCGGTCGCTTTTCGCAGGTGATACTGGACCATACCACGGCAACTTTGTACAGCGTTGATTATAGCAATGCGGTAGAAGCCAATTTTAAAAACAACGGCCACCACAAAGAGCGTTTTCATTTATACCAGGCAAGTGTGTATGATATGCCATTTGCCAAAGGCCAGTTTGATAAAGTGTTTTGTTTTGGTGTAATACAGCATACGCCCGATGTACAAAAAACGGTACAATCTTTAATAAGAATGGCCAAACCTGGTGCCGAAGTAATTGTAGATTTTTATTGCGTAAACGGCTGGTGGACGAAAGTGCAGGCCAAATACATCTTTAGGCCCATTACCAAAAAATGGAGCAACGAAAAACTGTTGAGTAAGATTGAAAAAAATGTTGACTGGATGATTGCCGCAACTACCTTTTTTAATAAAATTGGCATTGGCAGGTTTGTAAACCGCTTTGTACCTATTTGCGATATTAAAGGCACATTGCCGCAAGGAATGAGCAAGCAGGAACTGAAGGAATGGTGCATCCTGGACACATTTGATATGTTTAGCCCGGAGTATGATCAGCCACAAAAAGTAAGCACCGTAAAAAAATGGTTTGAGGATAATGGTATGGAACAGGTTTGGGGCGGCACCATCCGTTTTGATAACAGCACGGCTTATGTGGTAAAAGGTATTAAAAAATGATTTGCCCGCAGATGTCGCAGAATACGCAGAAAATAAAACTTTGAATCTGCGACATCAGCGAAATCTGCGGCAAACAAAAAATTCACGCAGTGAATTAGAAATCCGAATTCAGCATGCAAAAAAAAATTGTTCATTTTATTTTTAACCTCAGCCGTGGCGGTGCCGAAACCATGATGGTGAGGGTAATAAAAGAACTGCCTGAATACGAGCATGTGGTGGTTACACTCTTCCCTGGTAATAATTTTGGGGCAGAGTTGCAATGCACAAAATGGATCTGCCTCAACATAAATTCGCTTTTTACTTTACCACTTGCTTTTTTAAAATTCTGGAAATTAGTTAGGACAGAAAAACCTGATCTCGTTCACACACATTTATTTTGGCCAACGCTTGTAGCCCGGTTTGCAGTGCCCCCAAAAATTCCACTAATTACAACCATTCACGCTTTTATAGCAACCTCCGGCGAATACAAACATTGGTATATCCGGTTTTTAGATAAGCTTACTTACAAGTTCAGAAAAAGCATCATCATTGTAGTTGCCAAAGGTGCTTTGGAAGAATATTTTTCTTTTCTCCATTTAAAACCATACAAAGCTTATGTATTATATACGTTTGTAGATGTTGAGCGTTTTAATGTTGATAAGGTTTCTGCTGAAAAAAATAACCCTGTTTTTAAACTGGTTGCCGTTGGTGCTTTGCGGCTGCAAAAAAATTATCCCTACATCATAAATGCAATGGCACTCATAAAAGATAAAAATATAGAACTTGATATTTACGGCACCGGCAATTTACAGGCAGAGTTGCAGCAACAGATAAATGCAACCGGCGCAAAGGTTTTTTTAAAAGGAGAAGTAAATAATATTGAAGCCATTATACCGCAGTACAATCTGTTTGTAATGTCATCAACTTACGAAGGTTTTTCTTTAGGCATACTTGAAGCCATGGCCATGCGTATGCCGCTGTTGCTGAGCGATATTGTATCTTTTAAAGAACAATGCGAAAACAATGCCTGGTACTTTTCTTTGGCAGATGTGAAGGATGCAGCATTACAGATTGTTGCTTTGAGCATTGCAGATAAAAATGCATTGGTTGAAAAAGCAGAAGCAGGCCGGCAACGAGCCATCAATAATTTTACATTGCCCCATCATATTGCCGGTTTACGGAAAATTTATGATGAAGCTTTGAGTATTGCAAAAAAATAAAAACTATCAGGTTAAGGCACTCATGCGCAGCATCCTGCGGATAAAAGAGAACTTAAGCTCTTCCCGAAAAGGCGGGACAGGTTGGAAATAGCAAGAAGATTTTTTTTCAGCTGCGCTGAAAACTGTTAGCCACGAAGGCCCAAAGGCACGAAGTATAAAAAAATGCTTAGCGTTTTTCCTTAGTGCCTTCCAATCTTTGTGGCTAAATTCAATTTTTGAAAAAAAATGGTTACTAATCTTTTAAAATATTTGTCATAGCAGCTTGTTGAAGCCGCAACTATACTAAGTTAAATCGTCTTCGACAGCACTTCGACAAGCCCAGTACAGACTGACAGTAAAAACTTAACTTTGCTAATAAATAAAAAAACATGTGCGGCATATCCGGCTTTATAGATTTTAATAAAAAAACCAATATAGAAGTATTGGAAAAAATGAACCGCATCATGGCCCATCGTGGCCCTGATGGAGAGGGTTATGGTATGTACGAAACTGCCAATGCAAAAATTGGCCTTGGTCACCGCAGGTTAAGCATTATTGATTTAACAGCCGGTGGTAGCCAGCCCAAAACCTTTGGCAGCCTGCATATTACCTTTAACGGTGAAATTTATAATTACGCAGAAATAAAAATTGAGCTGGAGCAAAAAGGGCACCAGTTCGACAGCCACAGCGATACCGAAGTTATTTTACATGCTTATAAGGAATGGGGCAGTGCCGCCTTACAAAAATTTATAGGCATGTTTGCGTTTGTAATTTATGATGAAGACGAACAAAAATTATTTGCCTGCCGGGATAGAGCTGGTGTAAAACCTTTTTTCTATTATTATAAAGATGATTTGTTTTTATTTGCATCCGAATTGAAGGCACTGATGCAGCATCCATCTTTTGAGAAAAAAATAAATAATGATGCTGTTGCTGCGTTTTTGCAATTTGGTTATGTACCAACACCACACTGCATTTTCAACAATGCTTATAAATTAAAACCCGGCCACTTTTTAAATTTCGACATTAAAAAACAGGAGTTTAAAGAAGAACAATATTGGAATGTTTATGATGCGTATAACAAACCTATATTGGATATCAGCCTGCCAGAAGCTATTGAAGAAACTGAAAAATTACTCACCAGCGCCTTTCAATACCGCATGGTGAGCGACGTGCCGGTTGGTGTTTTTTTAAGCGGCGGGTACGATAGCAGTTGCGTTACAGCCATCCTGCAAAAAAATAATACAGAAAAAATAAAAACATTTACCATTGGCGTGCCAGATGCCGGTATGAATGAAGCTCCTTTTGCTAAAGAAATTGCAGCTCATTTAGGAACCGATCATACTGAATATTACTGTACCGAAAAAGAAGCGCTGGATATTGTGCCACAGCTTCCTTTTTTTTATGATGAACCCTTTGCCGATAGCAGTGCCATACCAACTACACTGGTGAGCCGCATTGCCAGGGAAAAAGTAACCGTGGCTTTATCTGCCGATGCAGGCGATGAAATTTTTGCCGGTTATAACCGATACGATTATATGGCAAAATATGGCGGATCAATACAAAAAATACCAGGCGTTTTGCGTAAGAGTGCTGCAGCCATGATGGAACTGATACCTGCCGATAAAGTTCCGTACTTCAACAAAAAATATCTATTTCACAGCCGCTACGAAAAAGTAAAATCACTTTTAAAAGAACCATCTGCCCGCAATGTTTTAATGAGCATGACACAGCAGATGAACACAAAGGATTTAACCGAACTGTTTAAAGACGGCATCAAGCAAATGCCTTCTTATTTCGATAGCAAAGATCTTAAGCCGGATAACTATTCGGTTTTATCGTACATGATGGCGGTTGATTACCAGACTTACCTGCTGGATGATATTTTGCAAAAGGTTGATAGGGCCGGCATGAGCGTTAGCCTGGAAGGCCGTGAACCATTTTTAGACCAACGCATTATTGAATGGGCCGCACAATTACCATTGGAATATAAATACAACAAAGGCAACAAAAAATTCATACTAAAGCAGATTGTACATAAATATATCCCGGCCAAAATGCTGGACAGGCCAAAAATGGGTTTTGGTATTCCTATTGCGGCCTGGTTGCAAAACGACCTGAAACCCTTTGTAGATATGTATTTTGATGAACAATTCATTGAAAAACAAAATATTTTTAACAACAACATAATACAAAGGATAAAACATTCGTTTTATCACGGCAAGATTGAAAGAGCAGAGAAAGTGTGGTACATTTTAATGTTTCAGATGTGGTACGATAAGTGGATGAATAATAATTAAAAATTTTATACGTTTACAAATACCAATACTCCGTTCCCTTCCAAAACTGCAAAGTAATTTAGGCTTATATTTACCTTACAATACCCCCGATGACGGAATACGAAATAAAAGCAAAGAATAAATTCTCGTTTGGCCTGGCAGAATTGATTCAGTACCGTGAACTGTTTTATTTTTTTACCTGGCGTGACGTAAAGGTAAAATACAAACAGGCTGCGCTGGGTATTCTCTGGGCAATTTTGCAGCCTCTCATAATGATGCTGATGTTCACACTCATCTTCAGCAAAGCACTTAAAGTTAGCAGCGATGGAATTCCTTATCCTGTTTTTGCAATCAGCGGTTTATTAATATGGAACATTTTCAGCAATGGGCTTATGAACAGCGCCAACAGCATGGTTAACAATGCCAACATCATCAAAAAAATATACTTTCCAAGATTGATAATACCCATGAGTGCGATACTTACAGCACTGGTTGATTTTTTATTTGCATTAACCATCTATGTTGCCATTCTAATTTATTATCACCAGGGAGTAGATTTTATAAAATTGTTTATCTATCTGCCATTAAGCATTCTGATAACTGTAGTTACCACATTTGGCTTGGGTACTTTTTTAGCAGCGCTTAATGTTAAGTACAGAGATTTTCAGTACCTGCTTCCTTTTATGATACAGTTTTTATTATTTGCCAACCCGGTTTTATATTCGGCCAAAGCATTTACAAATCCGGTCATCAATACCATCATGAAGGCAAACCCAATCGCATCTGCCATACAGCTTTGCCGCAGTGTGTTTACCGGCCAGCAGGTCGACTGGCAGGGTGTTGCCATCGGTAGCTGCGTTGCATTAATTTTATTTTTTATCGGGATTTATACATTCAGAAAAACAGAATCTTATTTTGCCGATTTAGCATAATTATGAAATGAGCCAGAACGAAATTTATTACCATTCAGAAATTTTAACTGGCTAATTCCATAGCCTGTCCCGATTTTTCGGGATGGCCCCAATGAATAATAAAAACGCATGAAACCAATATTAGAAGTACAACATATAACCAAGGAGTTTAAAATTGGTGCAAAGCAGGAGCGATACCTGTCGCTGAGAGATGTATTGTCGAATCCATTTAAGAAAAAAGAAGAAGGTGCCAATACTTTCCGTGCGTTGGATGATGTAAACTTTGAAGTGATGCCCGGCGAAAGCATCGGCATTATTGGCAGAAACGGAGCCGGCAAAAGTACATTGCTTAAAATTTTAAGTAAGATAACTCCTCCATCATCAGGTAAAATAATTTGCCGTGGCCGGGTAGCAAGTTTACTGGAAGTGGGAACCGGCTTCCATCCGGAACTAAGCGGAAGAGAAAATATTTTTATGAATGGAAGTATTTTGGGCATGCGCAAGGTTGAAATAACAAAACATTTTGATTCTATTGTTGATTTTAGCGGTGTTGAAAAATTTCTGGATACGCCCTTAAAGCGTTACAGCAGCGGCATGCAGTTGCGGCTGGCTTTTGCAGTTGCGGCTTTTCTGGAGCCGGAGATACTCATCATTGATGAAGTGCTGGCTGTTGGTGATGCAGAATTTCAAAAAAAATGTTTAGGTAAGATGGATGAAGTGAGCAAGAGTGGCAGAACGGTTTTGTTTGTGAGTCACGATCTGAGTGCCGTATCCACACTTACTAAAAAATCTATTTTTCTTGATAAAGGAAAAGTAAAACAGTTTGATACAACACCAGCTGTTATACAAGCATACTCATCAAATTTCACCCAAACAAATATTCATCATCAGGATGCGATTGAAGGCAAGCCATGCATTACAAAAGTAGAAGTGGTTACATCTGAAGGAGGCGTATTGCAGGGCAATGAAAAACCATTGACTGTTAATTTTGAAGTACAACTGCCAAACGATCTTTCGGGCATGGCACTTTCTCTGCAGATATTTAATCACCTTAACCAGGCAATAACTTATAACTGGTTTTTTGATGAAGCAAATGCTGCGTCACGTAAAAAGGGCACACATAATTTATCAATCAATTTTGATAAAATAAAATTGTACCAGGGCAATTATTTTGTACGGGTACACCTGGCTGAAACGGTTACCAAAACTAAGTTTCAGCAATTTGATTGCTGCCCTTTTGAAGTAGCAATGTTAGATAAAAAAGCCCCAGAATGGGGTTGGCAGAATAATGTGTGCCAGTATATTGAAGATGGAAATTGGACGAGCTAATACAAAATAATATGACCCCTAAAACTTACGAGGATAATTTTTTTGGATTTCATTCAGATGATTCTTTCAACTCTGCAAAGGAGGTTATTCCTATTGTGTTACAATTTATAAAACCTGCATCAGTTATTGATATTGGATGTGGAGCCGGTAACTGGCTATATAACTGGAAGGAGTTGGGCGTAACGGATTTTTTGGGTGTTGATGGAAGTTATGTTAAGGCCGAAGACCTGATCATTGATAAAAATAATTTTGTATCAGCTAACCTGGATAGTGGCTTCAGCACAGATAGAAAATTTGACCTGGTAACATCGCTTGAGGTTGCCGAACATATAAAACCGGAGAATGCCGAAAAATTTATTGCTTCACTTTGTAATCTCGCTGATGTGATCGTTTTTTCGGCAGCAATTCCCGGGCAGGATGGAACGCTGCATTACAATGAACAATATCCTGATTATTGGATAGAAAAATTCGCAAAGCATCATTTCAAACCTTACGATTGTTTAAGAGAACTTATCTGGAACAATGATAAAATTTCTCCCTGGTACAGGCAGAATGTTTTGTTTTTTGTAAATGATAGTGTAAAAGATAAACACCCGTCAATTACCACTAACACAAAAAAAATACTTCCACTGGTTCATCCGGAAGTTTACAGATCGAGAGTACGTGATGCGGCTTACAATAAAAAAATATTACAAAGTCCTTTTACTGCGCTGCGTTATTTTGCCAGCAATTATTTTAATAAAATTAAAAAATCAGGCAAGCAATGAGGATAGAAAACGGCTCAAGGTTTGAGGACTATAAAAAAATCACTAAGTCTGATTTTAATTACCTGGTATATACTCCGTTAATACGCGACCTGGAATCTTCTATTAAAGAACATGCCACCGGAAGGGTGATTGATATTGGCTGTGGCAACAAACCTTACGAACAAATATTTCAGCAAATTACAACTGAATATGTTGGTTGCGATATTATGCAATCGAGTCTGCAAAAAGTAGATGTATTGTGCCCGGCGAATAATATTCCGCTGCCTGATAATTCTTTTGATACTGCTTTTTCTACCCAAACTATTGAGCATGTAGAAGACCACCAGGGTTTGGTTAATGAAGCTTTTCGTTTGTTGAAGCCCGGCTGCAATTTTATTGTATCAGGCCCTATGTACTGGCATCTGCACGAAGAGCCTTATGATTTTTTTCGCTTTACAAAATACGGATTTAAATATGTTTTGGAAAAAGCGGGGTTTGAAATGGTAGAGATCAAATCCAATGGCGGTACCTGGTCGGTTACCGGTCAAACTATCATACATTCATTCCGGTATAGCAAAAGCAAAAATTTATTTATCCGCTTTTCACGGCTTTTATTTTTCAAGCTCCGCATATACTGGCTGGTAAATGCGTTTTTCTCCTGGTTAGATAAAAAAGATTATAACCAGGTAAATACGATGAACTATGTTGTAATTGGCCGCAAGCCGTTAAACTTTTAAAAAATGAATCCAAGAATATCTATAATTATACCATGTTACAATCACGGCCAATACATTCGTGAAGCCATTGATAGCGTTGAAAAAGTTGCTGATAAAAGTTTATACGAAATAATTATTGTGAACGATGGCTCAAAAGATGAATACAGCATCGAAATGATGAATAAACTTGCTACTGAAGGTTATCATGTAATTAACCAGGTTAACCAGGGCCTTGGCCGTACCCGTAACAATGGTATCAAAGTTGCCAAGGGAGATTATATTTTACC
>JAYURR010000060.1:0-5644 GCA_043756605.1 Chitinophagaceae bacterium | reverse complement strand
AAAAATGAGGAAATTTACAACTTTCTGAAATTATCCATTTTTAATTCTTAATTTTTAATTGTCATTTCCCTATCTTTGCAGCCCAAAAAATAGATTTTCATGGCAAATCATGCAGCGACCAAAAAAGATGTAAGACAAAGTACCAAGCGTAACGAACGTAACCGTTATTATGGCAAAACCACACGTAACGCAATTCGTGATTTAAAAGCAAGCGAAAAAGCGGCTGCTACAGAAGCTTTTCCTAAAGTTGCTTCTATGATTGATAAATTGGCAAAGCGTGGTACCATCCATAAAAACAAAGCTGCCAATTTAAAGAGCAAGCTGGCTAAAAGAGTTAATGCACAGGCAAAGTAATGCTTTGATCTAAATAATATTAAAAGCCCGTCAAATATAATGTTGACGGGCTTTTTGTTGATAAAAAAACAATCTGTGCCTGCAAGTAATACGTAAGTTTGCCGTACGATTTTAATGCTGAATATGACTAAAAAAATTACCGGCTTTTTTGCCTTTTTATTATCTGCAACAATCAGTTTTTCGCAAACAAACCCTGCTGCACAGGTTTTACCATTTAATTTAAACAGCCAAACCGGCGGTACATTGCCGGCTGGCGTTGCTGTACATCGATTTGGAACTACCTCCGGAGCCGTACCTACAACCAGAACCTTAACACCCGGCAATGCTGACCTTCCCTATAATGCTACACCAAACTCTGGCGGCTGGAAAGAAGAAAACACCAATGGCTTAAGCATTTTAGCGTCAAGCTCGCAATCGGCCGGGGCTTTGATAATAGCCATTAATACAACTGGCAATACAAATATAGATGTGCAATGGACCGCCCGTATAATTTTACAACAAGCTTCGTGGGACAATAATATAGCTTTACAATATCGCCTTGGAACCACAGGAAATTTTATTGATATAGGCACCACCTCAACATTCAGCACCGTAGGGCAGGCTGTGGGTTACAACCAAACATACCTGGAAGCATTACCCGCCGCTGCCGAAAACCAGGCGGTTGTGCAACTAAGATTTATTTACTGGGCAACAGCAGGTGGTTCCGGTTCAAGAGATCGTATTGCATTGGATGATATCAGCATTGGTGGTGCTGCGCCGGTGTGTACCGAACCAACCAACCAGCCAACTAACCTGGTTTTAACATCTACACCAACTACCATTAGCGGTAGTTTTGATGCGGCTATACCTGCGGTAGATGAATACCTGGTTGTAAGAAGTTTAAGCAATACTTTATCTGCCGGGCCGGTTGATGGTATCTTTTATACAGCCGGTAATGCAATTGGCGGCGGTACTGTTGTAACCAGTACAACGGCTACCACATTTACAGATATTAATCTTACCCCTGCAACAATTTATTACTATTACATATTTGCACACAATAACGAAAATTGCAGCAGTGCTCCTAATTATCTGCAGTTAACTCCGTTAGAAAATAATATCGCAACAGCATCTTTACCTGCATGTACTACGCCGGCGCAAGCACCCACAAACTTAATTTTGAGTGCCAGCAATACGGTAATTGTTGGCTCATTTACGGCTGCCGCCGGCGCCAACAGATATTTGTCTGTAATAAGCACCAGCACTACATTATCCACCTCACCGGTTAATGGAACTACTTACACTGCAGGGCAAAGTTTTGGCGGAGGTACTATTATCAATTACACAACCTCCACCTCATTTACAGCCACCGGGTTAACAGTAAGCACTCCTTATTATATTTTTGTTTTTGCAGCCAATGCCGAATGTTCGGGCGAACCATTTTATAATATTATTTCGTTAGATGGAACTGCAACAACAACAAATGATCCATCGGGAATACCGGCAGGTTATTATGATGCAGCAGCGGGTTTAAACTGCGGCCCTTTAAAAACGGCTTTATTCAATATCATTTCAACTAATTATAACCAGTTAACTTATGCACAGGTTTGGACGGCTTATCTAACCAGCGATTTACATCGAAATGATGCAAATACTGCAGATATAATATGGGACATGTACAGTGATAATCCCCTCGGTGCTGAGCCCTACACTTATACTTACGGAACCAATCAATGTGGCAATTATAATTCGGAGGCCGATTGTTACAACAGGGAACATTCATTCCCCAAATCATGGTTTAATGATGCATACCCGATGTACACAGATCTGAATCATCTTTTTCCTACAGATGGTTATGTAAATGGCAGAAGAGGAAATCAACCGTATGGCACCGTTAGTGCGCCAACCTGGACATCTTTGAATGGCAGCAAGCTTGGGCCCAATACTTACCCTGGTTTTACAGGTGTGGTGTTTGAACCACGCAGTGAATACAAAGGCGATTTGGCAAGAGGGCAATTGTATATGGCAACCCGGTACGAAAATCTGGTGGCGGGCTGGCAGGGCAATGGTAACGCCAATGATGTATTGAGTGGCACCTCTTACCAGGCATTTGATAGCTGGTACCTTAAAATGTTGTTTGCCTGGCACAATGCCGATCCTGTAAGCGCTAAAGAAATAGCACGGAACAACGTAGTTTATACACTCCAGGCAAACCGCAACCCGTATATTGATCATCCTGAGTATGTTTACCTTGCCTGGCAATGCACGGGTTTATTACCGGTAACCATTATTGATTTTACTGCACAAAAAAACAACGAATCGGTTTTATTAAAGTGGTACGCCACCAATGAAACCAATTTTAAAAAATATGAAATAGAAAGAAGTGCCGATGGTATTAACTATTATATAATTGGCGAAGTAGCCGGAACCAATTTAGCCAATTATGCTTTTACAGATAATAATTTACCCAATGCAAATACTGTTTTTTACCGGTTAAAAATGATTGACATTGATGGTAAATTCAGCAACAGTAAAATTGTAACGGTACGTATTGCAAATAATTTTTCCAATGCACAGGTTTATCCAAACCCAACTAAAGAAAAGCTGGTTGTAAAACTGCAACAGCCATTAACCGAAACCAGCCAACTGATTATTGCAGATATTTCCGGCAGGCTTGTAATGCAGCAGCAGGTTACAAAAGGAGTAAAAATTATAGATGTATCCGTAAACCATTTACCGGCTGGCAGATATTTTATTAAGCTGAGTAACAGTAACGAATTGATAAATCAATCTTTTGTAATAATTAAATAAGATTAAAAATGATTTAATAAAAGCGGACTGCGAAATTGCAGTCCGCTTTTATTTTTTATAAACGGCAGTGCCGTAAATTAAAAATATTGTAGCTTGAAAAAAATAATAGGCACTCAATAACCCCGATAGTAATTGTACATCCTTTCGGCGGTTAAATAAAAATACATCTTGTAAATAACCGCTGTTGGGGTTTACAACCACCGACAGGGTTAAAATACCGCTTAACGAAAAATTAAATCTGCATGAGAAAATTTATCCTTGTTACAATATCCATTTCTTTTTTTTATTTAGCAGAAGCCCAGCAATGCCGTTTTGAAAAAACGAACGGTATGGAAACTGCTACTTATTTTGAATCCATTGACTGGTATAAAAATTTAGATAAAATATCTACCAAAGTGTTGGTAAAGGAAATGGGTATGAGCGATGCAGGCTATCCTTTGCACCTGGTTTTGGTTAGCAACGATGGCCCGTTTGATGCTGCTCAATGGCATAAACAAAACAAAGCCGTAATCCTTATTAATAATGGCATTCACCCTGGCGAGCCGGATGGTATTGATGCCAGTATGATGCTGGTAAGAGATATTGTTACCAATAAAATTAAACTGCCGGATAATGTGGCTCTGGCTTTTATTCCCGTGTATAATATTGGAGGATGCTTAAATCGAAATTCCTATTCAAGAGCCAACCAAAACGGACCGCTTGAATATGGTTTTAGAGGCAATGCCCAAAATCTGGATCTGAACCGTGATTTTACAAAAAATGACAGCAAGGAAGCCAAAGCATTTGCTCAGATTTTCCATTTGCTTGACCCCGATATTTTAATTGACAACCATGTTAGCGATGGCGCAGATTATCAGCATACGATGACATTGCTTACCACGCAATATGATAAACTGGGTTCCGGTTTGGGTGGATGGCTTAAAAATAATTTTGAGCCGCAACTGTATAAAGGCATGACAGATAAAAACTGGGACATGGTGCCTTATGTAAATTTTGAAACTGCGAGTCCGGACAGAGGCATGGAAATGTTTTACGACCCACCACGCTATTCCTCTGGCTATGCTGCATTGTTTCAAACCATTGGCTTTGTACCAGAAACGCATATGCTGAAACCATTTAAAGACAGGGTACTTTCTACTTATGCATTTTCACAAACAATAATTGAAAAAGCATCGGCCAATGCAACTGAATTGATTGCGGAACGTAAAAAAGCAAAAATTGAAGTAGTAAAAAAAGAATCATTCGCTTTTAGGTGGATAGTAGATACAACCAAATATAGTTTTGTAAATTTTAAAGGTTATGAACAGGCTTTTAAGCCAAGTGATGCAACGGGTCTGAACCGAATGTATTACGACCGCAGCAAACCATTTACAAAACAGGTAAAATTTTTCAATGTTTTTAATGCAGCTAATTTTGTTAAAACACCGGCTGCTTATATTATCCCCCAGGGCTGGTATGCTGTTATTGATTTGCTAAAACTGAATAATGTTGACATGCAGCAGTTGGCGCATGATACGGTGATGGATGTAGAAGCTTACCTAATTGAAGATTACCGATCTACACCCAGGCCTTATGAAAAGCATCACAAAAATTCGGGAGTGAAAGTCTTTCCTGTCAATCAAAAAATAAGATTTCTAAAAGGTGATTATATCGTGTTATTGAATCAAACCGCCAACCGTTACATCGTAGAAATGCTGGAACCAACCGGTGATGACAGTTTTTTTGCCTGGAACTTTTTTGACGCTGTCTTGCAGCAAAAAGAAGGTTACAGTGATTACCGCTGGGATGATCTGGCAGCAGAAGTTCTAAAAAATAATCCTGCTTTAAAGGCCAAACTGGAAGAAAAGAAAAAGGCTGATGAGAAATTTGCAGCAAATGGATCGGCACAACTGGACTTTATTTATAGAAATTCGCCATATTACGAGCCGGGGCATAACCGGTACCCGGTTTACAGATTGAACAGGAAGTAGGGACATAAAGCGTTGATAACAAAGGGATAATCTACTACATAAGTAAAGCCCAATAGCAGCAATGCCGATGAACGGATTGCGACGCAACGATGATGCCACAGGGAACCAAAGCTGGTATCCTGAAAAAAATCGTTGTAGGTTAAAATAATCTCCATTTGATGCCTGAAAACAGGCTAAAACCCCTACCTTTGCTGCCCGTTAAGAAAAAACGGATTAACAACATTTTTTAAAACAAAATCAATCAGGGAAATGAACAACTACGAATTGATGGTGATTTTTACCCCTGTGCTTTCTGAAGAGGAGTTTAAAGCCGCTCAGAAAAAATACGCCGACCTCGTTACAGAAAACGGAGGTGAGGTTTTGCACAGTAACCCTTGGGGACTAAAATCACTGGCCTACCCCATTGACAAGAAGACCACTGGTCTTTATTGGGTAATGGAGTACAAAGCGCCAACCAGCTTCAATGAAAAGTTGAAAATTCAACTTTTACGTGACGAATCACAGATGCGTCACATGTACACTGCACTCGA
>JAYURR010000059.1:0-2077 GCA_043756605.1 Chitinophagaceae bacterium | reverse complement strand
CTTTACCTTTTGCCAAACTGCGGCAGGAGAACAGACCCCGGCGCTATGCATTTGCAAGAGTAGCCGGTATTGTTTTAAATGTTTGTGTGGTTATTTTTTTTCTGGGTGTTGTTCCAAAAATATTGGAATCAAACCCTACAAGCTTCGTAAGCAAAATTTACAATAAAGATATTGGCCTTGGTTATTACCTGTTGGGTAATCTTTGTGGAAGCCTTTTTACTTTAGTTGTACTCTCAAAAGAAATAAGGCAGATAAAAATTCGCTTTGATTTTACAATCTGGAAAGAAGTAATGCGCTACAGTGCCCCATTAATTATTGTGGGCTTGGGTGGTATGATAAACGATGTACTTAGCCGCCTAATTTACAGGCATGTGGTTGATTTGCCGCAGCAGCAGGCCGATCATGAGCTGGGTATTTTTGCCAACATCTTCCGCATTGCATTGCTCATCACTATTATGATACAGGCTTTTCGTATGGCAGCTGAGCCGTTTTTCTTTAATAAAAGTAAAGATGAAAATGCGCAAAGAACTTACGCCCGTGTGATGAAGTTTTTTGTAATTGCCTGTTGCTTTATGTTTTTATTCATCGGTTTATTTTTAGATGCCTTTCGCTGGATATTTATAACTTTTGCAAATAAGCAATGGGCCGAAGGTTTGGAAGTAGTGCCTTTACTGGCATTGGGTAATATCTTTTTGGGTATTTATTATAACCTGAGTGTTTGGTATAAACTTACCAATAAAAATTTGTACGGTGCCGGCATTACCATTTGCGGTGCCGCCATTACCATTGTTTTAAATATTGTGTTAATTCCCATCTGGCATTATACCGGTGCAGCTGTTGCAACATTTTGTTGTTACTTATTTATGATGGTGAGCAGTTATTTGTTGGGACAAAAATATTATCCTATACCTTATGCCATAAAAAAACTAATCTCCTACATCACGCTGGTTGTACTTATTTACTTTGCACATTTCGGAATGGTAAAACTCTTACCCGATAATTATCTTTTCTCATTAGGTACGGGCTTTGTTTTGTTTGCTTTTTTTACCTGGTTTGTTTGCCGGATAGAAGCAAATGAGTTGGCGAAGTTGCCGGTTGTAGGTAAATACTTTAACCGCTAATATTTTCTGTAGAGGTCGTAAATAATTTTCCTGTCAGCATCGGTAAGTTTTGTCTCTATATCCTGCTGCACAAAATGCAATTTAAAAGCTCTGGTGGCGGCAACTGAATCTTTGGTATCGTAACCAATAATACGCAAGCTCTGCATGGCATTAAAATTTTCGGGCAGTTTTACATTTGCTGTATCGTACCAGTAACCAAAACCATTGGCCGCTAGTTGCTGCCACGGAAAATATTTATTGGGGTCTACTTTTCTTTTTGGTGCAATATCGGCATGGCCAATAAAATTAGAGGTAGGTATGTTATTGTCTTTCTTTAATTTTTTGAGCACATCCAGTAAACTTTTTATCTGTGTTTCGGTAAACGGTTCAAAGCCATTATTATCCAGTTCTATACCAATGCTAACACTGTTTATATCTGTAACATTGCCCCATTTGCTGTTGCCGGCATGCCATGCCCGCAGGTAATCGTTCAGCATGTGGTGAATGGTACCATCTTTACAAATAACATAATGGGCACTTACCTGGGTACGGGGCAGGGTGAAAGTTTTAAGCGTAGTATCGCAGGCTGTTTGTGCTGTGTGGTGTATAATTACAAAGTTTGGTTTACGCATTCCAAAATTAGTGGTGCCCACCCATTGGCCGGCCATCATGGCACTGTCAACACCGGCAGGCTGCTTTTTTAGCTCGTTGGCAAAAGCTTTTACCTGCTGTTTATAACTACGGTTGGTTGTTGCATATTTATTGTTGCTGCAACTGCCTGTTGCTGCAACAATAAATAAAATAGTAATGAGTTTGCTGATTTTCATAAACTGCTGGTATTATCTGAAAGTTACACAACAAATCTTAATTCATTAAAGTTGATCTGCTGCGTATTCATCAAATGTAGGTTGCCGGGTTCTGCTCAATTCGTTTTACCTTTCCGCTTAAATTAAGTTTTATGAAAAACTGCTTTTGGT
>JAYURR010000058.1:0-50194 GCA_043756605.1 Chitinophagaceae bacterium | reverse complement strand
CTGGCGGGCGGGTGGGCTGAAGTGTGTTTTTGCAATAGCAGCATAAGTTTCGTAAGTACCCTGTACAATGCCCTGGCTCCCGATGTATATCCAGCTACCGGCAGTCATCTGTCCGTACATCATCAACCCTTTTTTTTCCAATTCGTCAAAATGTTTCCAGTTAGCCCAGTTAGGTACTAATTGAGAATTGCTGATTAAAACCCTGGGTGCATCTTTATGCGTTTGTAAAATACCAACGGGTTTACCGCTTTGTATCAACAGCGATTCATCATTCTCTAAAACCTTTAAGGCTTTGATAATATTATCCAACGCTTCAAAATTTCTTGCTGCTTTTCCACGCCCACCATAAACAATTAAATCATCAGGTCGTTCGGCAACTTCTGGGTCGAGGTTGTTAAGAAGCATACGCAGTGCAGCTTCCTGTACCCACCCTTTGCAGGATAATTGATTGCCTGTTGGGGTTTTGTATTTTACGGGGTCGTAGTTTGTTGTTGTCATACTATTTTTATTTTACCCGCAGATGTCGCTGAATACGCTGATTTTTTCTGCGATATCTGCGTAATTTGCGGGACTATTATGTCTTAATAAATTCCACCGCTTTCATCATATCCTCATGTAAAATTCTGTCTGCATCATTAAAGCTTACTTCTTTTCTAAATGCTGTTATAATCTCTTCCAGCACTGCTGATGTTTTTAACGGCCTGCAGAATTCTATTGCCTGCACGGCAGTTAGTAATTCAATAGCAAGTATCTTCTCTACATTATCAATTACTTTTTTGCATTTTGTAGCTGCGTTGGCACCCATGCTTACATGATCTTCCTGGTTGTTGCTGCTGGGTATGCTGTCAACAGATGATGGCGTACAAAGCTGTTTGTTTTCGCTAACAATGCCTGCGGCTGTGTATTGCGGTATCATCAATCCCGAATTTAATCCTGGGTTTGAAACCAGGAATGCAGGCAGCCCTCTTTGTCCGCTGATAAGCTGGTAAGTTCTTCTTTCTGAAATACTGCCCAGTTCTGCCATGGCAATGGCCAAAAAATCTAAAGTAATAGCCAAAGGCTGGCCATGAAAATTTCCACCACTAACAATCATGTCTTCATCCGGAAAAACATTTGGATTGTCGGTTACCGAATTTATTTCTTTTATAAAAACACTAAGGATATAATCAAAACTGTCTTTGGTTGCACCATGCACCTGCGGTATGCATCGGAAAGAATAAGGATCCTGCACCTGCGATTTTTTTGTTTCTGCAATTTGGCTGCCACTCAATAATTGTCGCATGGTTGCTGCGGTTGTTACCTGCCCGTTGTGTGCACGTATGGCATGAATATTTTGGCGCAGCGGTTCTGTTGTACAATTAAATGCATCGTAACTAATAGCTGCAATAATATTTGCCCATTTAATTAAACGATCGCACTGCACTAAATTGTACATACCATAAGCACTCATAAACTGCGTGCCATTTATTAAAGCAAGCCCTTCTTTACTTTTAAGTTCTATGGGTTTCCAATCCATTTTTTTGAGTGCATCGGCAGCAGGCATTTTTATGCCGCCGTGGTACACTTCTCCCAAACCAATTAATGGCAAACTTAAATGACTGAGTGGTGCCAGATCGCCGGAAGCGCCCAAAGAGCCCTGTGTGTATATTACCGGCAGCACATCGTTGTTGTACATATCCATCAGCCTTTCAACTGTATCGGTTTGCACACCCGAGTAACCATAGCTGAGCGATTTTATTTTAAAGGCAATCATCAGCTTTACAATATCCTCAGGCACTTCCTCTCCCATACCACAGGCATGCGATTGTATAAGGTTGCATTGCAGTTGCTGCAATTGTGTTTTATCTATCTGTACATTTTGTAAAAAACCAAAACCTGTATTGATGCCGTAAAATAGTGCATCAGAATTGTTCATCTTATTATCCAGATATTGGCGGCATTTTGTTATGCGGTGGTGTGCATCAAAAGTTATGGAAACCAGTTGATTGTGTGCCAGTAAATTTTTTATCTGCTGAAAATCAGTCGGATTTTTATCTAACGGTAAATAGTTGTAACTCATTAAAATAATTGATTAGTTTGGGCAATCGTTAAAAAAATTTAACTTGGCCAAAAGTAACACAAAAACCGCTTTTAACTATGGTATTATTAGCCCTTGCCATTGCACCCGGTATTGCCATCTGTCTTTTTATTTATTTTAAGGATAAATACAACCGTGAGCCGCTGGGACTGATGCTGCTGAGTTTTTTTATGGGGGTGTTGAGTATTGTGCCTCCATACATTATTCAAACGGCATTAACCAAACCTGTTGAACGTTTAATGGGCCCGGGCATCTGGTACACTGCGGTTTTTGCTTACCTGATTGTTGCATTAACCGAAGAGGGCAGTAAATTTCTGGCTTTACGTTTTATTCCATTTAAACGCAGATCTTTTGATGATCCTTTTGATGGCATTGTTTATGCCGTAATAGTAAGCATGGGCTTTGCTACACTTGAAAATATCATGTACGTTTTTCAACACGGAATTGGCACCGGTATTTTACGCATGTTTTTATCGGTACCGGCACATGCTACGTTTGGTGTGCTGATGGGCTACCATGTAGGGCTTGCAAAATTTGATACAGCTAACAAAAACAGACACCTGTTTTTAGCAATTTTCTGGCCGGTGCTTTTTCACGGCACTTTCGATTTTCTTTTATTTATTGGCAATACCTGGATGCATTTTGCAGGAGCTGTTATATCTTTTATTGTAGCTGCAAAACTTTCCTTAAAACTAATTCGTAAAAAACAGGAAATATCTAAAAATCATTTTGTAAATATTGATACAATAAATAAGGGCGGCCATGATATTCTTTAAAAAAACAAGTATGCGATTTTTATTTTTAAGTATGATGTTTTGCATTGCAGCAAATACACAAGCCCAAACCGTAAAACTTTTAAACAGCGGCAGCAAGGCATCTTTACGTGGTTTAAGTGTGGTAAGTGATGAGGTGGTTTGGGTAAGCGGCAGCGGCGGCACCGTAGGTAAAAGCATTGATGCTGGCGCAACCTGGACATGGACAACCGTAACCGGTTTTGAGAAAATTGATTTCAGGGATATAGAAGCATTTGATAAAAACACGGCCATCATCATGGGTATTGCCGACCCTGCTTATATTTTAAAAACAACCGATGGTGGGCAAAACTGGAAACTTGTTTTTACCGATACAACCAAGGGCATGTTTTTAGATGCGATGGAATTCTGGAATGAGCAAAGCGGCATTGTAATTGGCGACCCGCTGGGCGATAAAATTTTTATTGCAAGAACTGTTGATGGAGGAGAAAGCTGGCGAAGCATTCCTACAACCAATATACCAACGGCAGAGAAAGGTGAGGCATTTTTTGCCAGCAGCGGCACCAATGTGCGTAAGCTTAGCAAAAAGGAAGCTGTGTTTGTGAGTGGTGGTTTGCGTGCTAGATTATTTATAAGGAATAAAAAAATTAACTTACCTATAATACAGGGAAAAGAAAGTACCGGAGCCAACTCCCTGGCCGTAAAAAATAAAAAAACAATGGTTGTTATTGGTGGCGATTTTAATGCCAAAGAAGACACTACAAAAAATTGTGTAATTACTACCGATGGTGGCCAAACCTTTACTGCACCGGTAGTTGGGCCACATGGCTACCGCAGTTGTGTTGAATATCTTGGTAAAAAAAACTGGATAAGCTGCGGATTAAATGGTGTTGATTACAGTAATGATGAAGGACAAAACTGGCAATGGATAAGCAAAGAAAGTTTTCATGCGGTACGCAAAGCAAAAAAAGGTAAAGCCGTTTATTTTTCTGGCGGCGGTGGAAGAATAGGAAAATTGGTTTGGGAATAATCACCCATTAAATATCTGAATAAATAAAATGCCACAGTTTAAATCTGTGACAATTTTTATTGTAAAATTATGTGGCTGATTTTAAGATGCCAATTGCGCTTCGGGCAAAAGTTTGCGGATGTTTATCAATGCGTAACGCATGCGGCCCAATGCTGTATTGATGCTGATGTTAGTCAGGTCGGCTATCTCTCTGAAACTTAAATTGGCAAAATGTCTTAGTATAATAACCTCCCGTTGATCCTGTGGTAATTTGTCTATTGCTTTTTTAATGCTGTTGCCGGTTTCAAGTTGCATCATTTTTATATCAGCAGTTGGTTCGGCAAAGTTATATTGCTCAAAAATATCGGTATCATCGCTGGTTTTGATGGTTGGTGTACGTTTTACTTTTCTAAAATGATCCATACACATATTGTGTGCAATACGCACCGCCCAAGATAAAAATTTTCCGTTTTCAACGTAGGCTCCTCTTTTTAAACTTTCTATTATGCGGATAAATACATCCTGAAAAATATCTTCAGCCAGATATTCATCCCTAACAAGCAAATAAATTGATGTGTAAATTTTGGTCTTATTCCGGTTTACCAGAAATGAGAAGGCATGTGAATCGCCATTAAGATAAAGTTCGATAAGTTCTTGTTCGTTCAGGCTGTTGTAGTTTTGCATAGATGTGGATTTTTAGTTGGATTAACCCTTCAAAAGTAATAACGGAAAGGATAATAAAAAGAGCAATACTGATGAAATGTTCAAATATGCAACTGAACGGGAGAAAAATGCAACTGAACCAAAAATGAGCTCTTTTGTGAAGGCAGAAAATACTGCATTATAATTAAAAAAGCTTACCCGATTTTTTAAGTTAAGAACTCTATTGTTGCATAATTTTGAAGTTTATTCCATTTTACATCAATATATTAGCTGGCAAAACACAATAAACATAAATCTTTAAAATGCCATGAATCCTTTTTTCACAAAAAAAACGGATTACACAAATTGCAAGATTTGTATAAGCCGTAGAATAAAATAAGCGAAAAACTAATCTCGGTTTCGCCCAAAAATAATATTAATTAAAGCCAGCAACACTACTGCGCCAATGGCCGCTGTTAAAACATAATTAAGCCATGCTTTACCTGTTTCAATGTGCCATCCCAATTTGGGTAAAAGCCAGTAACCAATAAAGCCACCAACAATACCTACAACAATATTGCCTATTAAACCTAAACCGCCACCTTGAAAAACCAAGCCGCCCAGCCAACCGGCTACAGCACCTAAAACAAGAATGATGATGATTGATTGTGCTTCCATAATAATTAGTTTAATTGAAAATGAAAAAATGGATAATTAACAATGCCTTTAATTACAAAATCTCTGCCGAAAAAATGAGGGGATAAAGAACGAGAACATTATCCACTATCATTTATTCAATTATCCATTAATTAAGACTCCTAAAATCAACCGGTACAAGTTTGCTCACACCAGGCTCCTGCATGGTTACGCCATAGATAACATCCACAGCACTCATGGTCATCTTATTGTGCGTAACAATGATGAACTGGCTGTTTTCACTAAACTTTTTTATCATCTGCGTAAACTTACCAACGTTGGCATCATCTAATGGTGCATCAACCTCATCCAAAATACAGAATGGTGCAGGCTTAATCAGGTAGATGGCAAACAATAATGCAGTTGCGGTTAATGTTTTTTCTCCACCACTTAACTGGCCGATAGATGAAGGGCGTTTGCCTTTTGGTTTGGCAATAATATCAATATTGGTTTCGGCTAAATTTTCCGGGTCAACCATTACCATATCTGCGGTATCATCCTCGGTAAACAATGCCTGAAAAACTTTCTGAAAATTCTCTCTTACCTTATTAAATGTATCCAAAAACTGCTGGTTGGCAGTAGCCTCCACTTCCTGTATGGTTAGCATCAGGCTCTCCCTGGCCGTTACCAGATCGTTCTTCTGTTCTAAAATAAAATCGTAACGCTTTTTCATTTCGGTGTAAGCCTCAATTGCGGTAGGGTTTATCTCTCCAATATTTTCCAAACGCTTACGCTGCCTTTCGTTCTTTTCACGCAATTCTATCAAAGGCGTATCAGTTGTACGTGGCTCATCAATAATCACATCCAGATCAACCTTAAACTCTACGTTCAACCGCTCCTTCATGCCTGCCAGTTGAAGCTTAAGATCACTGAGCCTGTCTTTTATTTCATTGAGCAAGGTATCAATGCCCTCTTTCGATTTTAGCTTGCTCTTAATTTCATTTTCCTTTTCGGTTAAAGCATTGCGTAGGTTATAATACAACTGATCGGCAGCATTTAATGCTTTTTCTTCTGTTTCTTTATTATGCAACATGCTTATTACCATCGTTTCCAGTTCTTTCAACTGCGCCGCAGTTTCGGTAATGCTGGTTGATGCTTCGGTAAGTTGTGCAGTGCTGCTTTCAATTTGCAGTGTAAGGTCGTTTAGCTGGTTTGTTTTAAACTCAAACTCCTGCTTTAGCGAAACTACTTTGCTTTGTTGTTTGGTAAACTGCAGGTTGCTATCATTAAAATTGATGGTTGCATTGCTGTAGTCTTCTTCAGCCGCCGCATAATCCTGCTCAATCAACTGCATTTTTTCTGTAAGTTCTTCTATCTGTGTATTAAACTGCTTGAGCGTTTCCCTGGTGCTGGCAATATCGCCATGGTTAGTTTCCAGTTGTTTTTCTAAATCGGTTATTCTGGCTGCACTGGTTTCTTCCAGGTGCGTAAGGTTTTCAATCTTGTTTTGTAAAGAAAAAACGTGATTGGTTAAATTATTAATGTCGTGCTGCGTTTGCTTAATGGCAATCTCTTTTAACTGCTCATTAAAGGCAATCACTTCGTTGTGATGTTCCTGTATGTTTGCTTTGAGTACAATAACAATTGCTTCCTGTGCAACAATTTCTTCAATTAATTTCTCCAGGTTTTTTGCACGGCCAATTTTTTTGCCTTCAAACAAACCAACACTTCCGCCGGTTAATGAATATTTTCCTTTTACGTATTTACCCGTTTTTTCCAACACTACTGCCCCATTACTATTGTGTAAAGCTTCCTCATTCTCTGCAATAAAAACGTTGCCCAGCAAGTGTTTGGCAAGGTTTGCATATTTACCGTCAATCTCTACCACGCTCAATGCAGCAATGGTTCCCTCGGGTTGTTGATGACTTTCAAAACCGGTAAACTTATCCTGTAAAAAGAAATTGGCCTTTCCTTTTTTATTATCATCCAGCAAATGAATGGCCTGTAAACCTTCTTCCAGATTATTAACTACATAATAGTTCAGGTATGGTTCCAACACATTTTCAACAGCCGCACGGTATTCTTCTTTTACATAAATAATATCGCTTAACAAAGGCGCCGTGTGGTTCCAATTGGGGTTATTGTGCAAAAACTTCACACTCTCCGGATAACCTTCCATAGAGTCAATCAAACTTTTCAGCAGGTCGTGTTCATTCTTTTTGCTGTCTAATGTGCGGCTTTCGGTAGCCAGCTCATTACGCAGACTTTCCATTTTGTTCTGCGTTTGTAAAATCTGCTCTTTTGTAAACTCATGATGATCCTGCAGTTGCTGCAGATCGGTTTTCTTTTGCTCCAGTTCTGCTTCTTTCTGCTTTTTCTCGGGCTCAAGCTGTTGTAACTGTTGCTGGCGTTGTGTTTTTTCGTCTTGTATCTGGGTTACAGTTCTTTGTAAATTTTGTATAGATGTATCTGCAATGGCCACTTTTTTCTCAGCATCAAACTGCTCCCGCTGCAAAGCCTGGCTTTGCTTACGCAGTTCATCAATGTGGCTGCGCTTGTCATCAAAAACCTTGCGCTTTTCTTCCACTGCATTTTTTAAATCAACCAGTTTGCCTTCAAACTGTTTTAACTGCAATTCGTCTTCGGTTATCTGCTGGCCGGTAAACTGTATGCTTTCATCAAGTCCCTTTAATTGTCCGCCTGCCTTCAGCAAAAATTCATTTAACCCGCCTTCTCTCTCTTTTAAATATTGTAAACGCTGGCTGCTTAAATTCTTTTCGTTTTCTTTACTTCGCACGGCATCCAGCATTTCGTTAAATGCATGCTGCATGGTTTGCAAAGCTTTTTCTTTAGCAATCAGGTCTAATTTTTCCTGCTCCAGCAAAGCTTCTTCTTTGGCAATAATGGCCTCCAGTTCAATACGTTTATCAACTTCGGCTTTTTGTTTCTCATTCAGATCGTGATAGGTTACATTAAAACCTTCCAGCGCAGCTTTGGCCAGTTCAATACTTACTTCCTTGTATTCTTTTTTTATTTCGAAATACTTCTCTGCTTTTTTAGCCTGGCTCTCCAGACTTTTAAGTTGGTTGTTTATTTCAAACAACAGATCTTCTACCCGGGCAAGATCCTGCTCTGCAGCATCTAATTTTAGCTTGGCTTCTTTTTTCCTCGTTTTGTAGATAGAAATCCCCGCAGCCTGTTCCAGCATTTTACGGCGGCTAAATTCCTTATCCTTAATAATATCATCCACCATTCCCAACTCAATAATGGCATAGCTATCATTGCTGATACCGGTATCCATAAACAGGTTGTGAATGTCTTTAAGGCGGCATGCAACATCGTTCAGGCGATATTCGCTCTCGCCGCTTTTGTAATATTTACGGGTTACGGTTACCGTGCTGAACTCGGTTGGGAGCAGATTTTTTGTATTATCAAACGTAAGACTAACCTCTGCAATACCGCTGGCACTGCGGGTTTTGCTGCCATTAAAAACAAGGCTTTCCAGGTTTTCGCTACGCAGGTTGCTTATTTTGTGTTCGCCAATTACCCAGCGTATGCTATCCACAATATTGCTTTTTCCGCAGCCATTGGGGCCAATTACGCCGGTAATACCTTCGTCAAAATTAAGTACGGTTTTATCGGCAAAACTTTTAAATCCCTTTATTTCTAAACTCTTTAAACGCACGGCTTTATCTATATTTTAGTAAGGCAGCAAATATAATGGAATGGAAGTAGAGAAAATTTTGATTTTTTACAGCGTTTTGCCATAGTTATACACAGTTTTACTATGGCATTCTTTTTGGTTGTGGATAAAAGCTTTCAATTATTAATGTTAGCTGCAAATATCTTAATTAACCCATTTAAAATTTAAACATGAACAAATTAGTAAGAGGATTAATTGCTGGTTATGGTGCCAAAAAATTAGGTGGCGGATGCCTTAGCACCATTGTTATTTTCTTTATTATCTGGTATGCACTGGAGCGGTGTTAATATACGTTTCAGTAGCTGATAAAAAGTTACTTAATTTGAATGCGGGCTTTTAATATTTTTTATATAACTGAGGTTTTACAATACTTTACTGCAGATTTACTAAGTAAAATACCCCATAATACCTCATGTTTTTCAGCAATTAGCGCAATTTTTAATAAATGTTGTTTTGTTTGTAATAAAATAGAAAAAATAACCGTTGGGATAAAAGAAATCACTTGTAAAAAAAATTTTTTAACTCAAAACACTTCCTCCTATGAAAAAATTATTACTATTTGTATGCCTTTTTGCATCAGTTCAAAGCTTTGTTTCCTGTAAAAAAACAGATTTAAGTACATCTACAAACTTAACTCCTGAGCAATCACAACAATCTGCCAGATATGCGCCAGTTGTAAATGTTGAAAAAGATGTTTTATCAGGCAGAATTAACGGTGATCCATGTGAACCTACAACTGTAATGCTGGTTGCCGGGCAAACAATAGGTGCCGGTACGGTTACTGTAAGCAATGATGCCGATTTTATTTATGTAACTTATACCACCACCAATGGCTGGGTTTTAACACAAACACATTTATATGTAGGAGACTGCGCCCTTATTCCGGTTAATAACCCCGGAAACCCAATGCCAGGACAGTTTCCGTATGCAAGTGCACACAATAACCTTACTACATATACTTACCAGATTCCTATATCAAGAATACCGCTGGAAGGATGTGGCTGTATTGCTGCACATGCTGTTGTTAAAAAATATAACTCGGCTAACCAGGTTGTTGATACCCAAACAGGTTGGGGCAATGGTGTAAGAATTAACCTTAGCGGTGGTAACTGGGGGATGAAGTTTGATTATTGCAGTTGTACTCCTTAACTGAGCAAAATATATAATTAATAAAAGGAGCAGCCAGAAATTGGGCTGCTCCTTTTTTATTTAGCCAAAAAATTGATTATTGTTTAAATAATTGCCCTCTTATTTCGCCACCGGGATATAATGCAGTATGAATGTTTACATAGTATTGATTTGCAAACAGATCGGCCTCCTGGGTTGCATCTAAAGCAACACTGGTGTAATTGATGGGTGATAAAGCATTTGCAAAACCAAAAACCACCGGACCCGCAACATTGGCCGCACCCTTGTGTATATGACCAGCTGTGGCCGCTGCAATATTGTGGTTTATAGTAATCGCTATTATTTTTGTGCCTGGGTTATATGTTAAGGTGGCCGTTCCACTAGCTGTAGAAGGGTTTGCTGGCACTTCACTGCCACCGGTTAAGGTAGCCTGAAATGTAACATATGGATAAACTGGTGGAGCAGGATCGGTTTTAGTGCACGATGCAATGCCGGTAAAAATTACTGCAATTGCCATAAGTTTCATTAAATGTTTCATGTTAAAAATTTTTAAAGTTATAAAAATGATTGGTTAAGGGTTAATATCAAATCGGATGGATTAACTTAATGGTTGCTTTTTTAACCATAAATATTGATTTATAATTATCACATACAATATAAAATTGATTTTGCATTTACGAACAAATTCGTAAATTTGAAAACAAATACATAAAATATGAAAACAATTATTACGTTTTTCTTTTTAACCAGCTCAATAATTGCCTGTGCACAGCCCAAAATTGTTACCCAAGCGATGATTACTACAAAAACAACAATTATTGCACCAGAAGGTGATGAACAACCACAAACAATTACCACAACCAGTGCAGAAGGTGGAGAAACAAGAACGATACGAATAAGTAGTGGCGATGGAGAAACCAAAACTACAACCTGGTTAAAAAATGATCTGCTAAAAACTTTTACAGAAAGTGAAATGGGCAGAACAACCGTGATAAGAGATAATGCAAATAAAAATACTACCACTATCCGTGAAATTATGGGTAAAAAAACGGGGGTGTATGCAACAGATGAAGATCAGGTTATAATGCGCAAACGTATGGATAGTATGATGCAGGGCCGTGGCGGACAAAATGTATCTTTTGGTGCCGGCCCAAACTCGCCAGCAACTTATTCGGTTATTTATGTTGATGAGAGTAAAAAAATATCGGGTTATACCTGTAAAAAAGCTTTATTGGTTGCAGCAAGACCTAACCGCCTTGATACTACTCTGATTTGGTATTGCCCCGATTTTAAACTGCAGCATTTACCAAGCACAGGCGGCGCATCAGGCGGTTTTGGCGGTTTAAATATTGCAACAGGTGCAAACGGTATGGAATTACTGAACGGCTTTCCGATGCAATACGAAAGAAATATGAACCGCGGCAGGCATATGACTGTAGAAGTAACCAAACTGGTTATTGATAAAGATATTGCTGATAAAGAATTTGAAATACCGAAGGATATAGTGATTAAGGCAATGAAAGATATGCAGAATGGCGGCGGGCCTGGTATGCAAGTTACAATTGTGGGGCAGTAAAAAGCGTATAGTAAGTAATTGTAATTAAAAAACTATAAAAAAAGCCTCTCCATTTCTGAGGAGAGGCTTTTGCTTTTATTGATGTTTTTAAAGTTTATCTACTTCTACCCTTTTCTTTTCAATTTGAGCAAATTTTGCAGTGTTGCCATTCATTTTGTACGCATTGCTTAATATTTCTAATGCAAGTTTATAATTTGCTTTTTCAGAGTATTTATATGTTTTCATTTCAGATAAAAGCCTTGCGCCTTCCTCGGCATAAGGTATAGCCTGGTTCATAGTGGTTTTAACCGAAGCCAGAATTTCATTTTTTACTTTTACTTCTGCAGGTTTAGTGCCTTTTATTTTTGCAGCACGGTCTTGTAAATCAAATGTTTTGTTGTAATACAAGTTGGCTAATTGCAAATTACCTTCAATGGTTGATTTAAGGGAAACTGCTTTTTTAAACAACTCTTCAATTTTTGTTCTGTAAGCTGCTACAGTTGCTGCATCTTTTCCTTTTGCATTATCTGAGCCCAAATATTTATCAATGTCAATAGCATAATTGTAAAAAACAATATAGTTATTGGGAAGTGATTTTGTAAGTTCTTCATACTTATTCAACAGGGCTTCATTTTCAAGATCAGTAAGGGCAAAATCAATTTCTTTTGTTTCCCAGTATGGTATATCAATCGGGTAATGTTGTTTTGCAGCAGCAATATATTTGGAAAATAGTTCTGCATTTTTTTCTTTTTTATAATGTAAAATCAAAGCTTCATATGCTGTTACATATTTCTCAGCACTCAGGTTCGCATCTGCAATTTTTTTATAATAAAGTAAAGCTTCGTCATTTTTCTTCAATTCGGTGGCCAATATTGCCAGGTTCCAAACAGCATCGGTATCATGTAGCGCAAATTTTAAATTATTAGGCCCAATTATGTTTTTTAAATAAATATAATCATGCACTTCCAATGCTTTTTTAAAACTCTCAAAAGACTGTTCATAATTCTTATCGGTATATGTTTTTACGCCCAAATCGTAATTGCCATAATAAATATTAAAAATGGTAGAGTTTTTTTCTTCGGTAGTTAAAGTTGCTTTAACATCCATTTCGGCATATTTCTTTAATGCGTCAAATGCAGTCTGATACATTGTTTTACTCTCTAAAATCGATTTTTTTTCGCCTCTTGCCAATGCATTATTCACATATGCTTTATAATACCATGCTTCGGCATTTTTAGCATTTTTTTCGTTATTCATAAAATTATCCAATTCGGTTTTGGCTTTATCAAACTGGTTGCTGGTAATGTAAAATGTTACATTTTTTAACTCCTGTGCGTTTGAGCAAATTGCACCCATCAACATCGAAACCAATAATAAATATTTCTTCATGCTTTTAATTTTTTTTTAAGTGATAAAGATATTAATATACAGATGATATTTGCGATTATTTTTCATAAATTATGCCAATGTTTTATATAGCATTTGATTTGCTAAAGTTTAACAATATGCCAGTATGCCAAACATGCGTAAATTACAGCCTCAACAATTAAAAAATTGATATCTCAGGAAAGCATACAGCAAATTCTCAGCCGC
The DNA here is from genome assembly GCA_043756605.1 of Chitinophagaceae bacterium. Classification (GTDB taxonomy): domain Bacteria; phylum Bacteroidota; class Bacteroidia; order Chitinophagales; family Chitinophagaceae; genus Ferruginibacter. The sequence goes on along the minus strand of JAYURR010000058.1, from coordinate 37,099 downwards.
ATAGATATTGTGGAAATAGTTGGCTCTTTTATAAAATTAAAAAAAAGGGGAGCCAATTACCTGGGCCTATGCCCATTCCACAACGAGAAAAGCCCTTCTTTTACGGTATCGCCTTCTAAAGAAATTTATAAATGTTTTGGCTGCGGTAAAAGTGGCAACAGCATCAGCTTTTTAATGGAGGCCGAAAAATACAGTTACGTAGAAGCCCTGCGATGGCTGGCAGCAAAATATAATGTGGAGATTGAAGAAAGCGAGACCAGCCCCGAATTTAAACAACAGCAACAGATTGCCGACAGCCTGTACATCATTAATAATTTTGCACAAAAATTTTTTACAGAAGCTTTATTAAATTCAGAAGAAGGGCAAGACATTGCATTGAGTTATTTAAAACAACGTGGTTTTAAAGAAGATATCATCAAAAAATTTCAATTAGGTTATAACAGCGAGGCTCGTGATGGTTTTACAAAAGCTGCATTGGCATCGCAATACAGCCTGGAGTATTTACAAAAAACAGGTTTGGTAAATGTACGTGATGGCAATGCGTATGATAATTATCGGGGCCGTATCATCTTCCCCATACACAACCAAAGTGGTAAAGTGCTGGGCTTTGGTGCACGGATAATAAAGAAGAATGACAAAGCGCCCAAATACATAAACACACCCGAAAATGAAATTTATGTAAAAAGTAAAATTCTTTACGGCTCATATTTTGCACGCCAGGCAATTGATAAAGCCGATGAATGTTTATTGGTAGAAGGCTACACTGATGTAGTAAGCCTGCACCAGGCCGGTGTAGAAAATGTGGTGGCAAGCGGAGGCACATCGCTAACACCAGATCAGTTAAGGCTCATAAAAAAATATACCAACAACCTTACTATTATTTATGATGGCGATGGTGCCGGTATTAAAGCCGCATTGCGTGGGCTTGATCTGGCGCTGGAAGAAAGCCTGAATGTAAAACTGGTACTGATACCAGATGGAGAAGACCCGGACAGTTATGTAAACAAAGTTGGCACCGCAGATTTTATCAGTTTTGTAAATGAAAATAAAAAAGATTTTATTTTATTTCAACTGGGTATTGCATTAAAAGATGCAGGAACTGACAGTACAAAAAAATCAATTGTTGTAAACCAGATAGCTGAAACTATTTCTAAAATAAACAAGACAGAAGATTTTACAAAGCAGCAGGATTATATAAAACAATGTTCCGAAATTTTAAAGATAGAAGAAAGTGGTTTGCATGCACTGGTAAATAAATTTATCAGAGAAAAAATTGGTAAAGAAGAAACCCGTATAAACAGAGAACAACGTTTTGAAGAAGAGTCTTTTACCAATGCGCAAAGCGGCGAATTTGAAAATGATGTTGCCGCACTTTTTAATAAAGATGAAATACATGAACAGGCCATGATTAGAAGCCTGCTTGAATTTGGATTAAAAAACTGGGCACCGCCCGGCCATCAGCCCAATGAAGAAATAAAAGTGGCTGAATATATTTTTAAAGAGGTTGAAGAAAATCAACTGGAAGAATTAATTGATAACAAAGAACTGGTAAGGATATTACAAACTTATAAAACCTGGTTTAATGCAGGCATTGAGCCTACGGCAAAGAATTTTTTATACCACGAAGATCAGCAAATGAGTTCGCTGGTGGTAAGCATTATGGATTTTAATTACGAAATAAGCCCTAAGTGGAAAGAACATTTTGAGGGCCATATTAATACCCGTGATGATCTTTTTGCTGAAGAGGTTTTTTCTACATTGAATTATTTAAAGCTGCGCAAAATAAAAAGGCTGATGGATGAAAACCAGCGTGATCTTGAAAAATCAACCGTTGCTGAAGACCAGATGATACTGGTACAAACACATCAGCATTTAAAACAAATGGAGATTGAATTAACAAAGCAGTTGGGTACAGTAATTTTCAGGTAATCTCAGCACGTTGTTTTTTAATTTTCCCACTAAGCCGCCAAGCACACAAAGGAACATTTTAAGATTGCTAAAAATATTTGTGGGCTTAGTGGCTTAGTGGGCATCTTCTTTAAAGTTATAGTTTTTGCACTATCACTTTCGCCGGCCTCAATTTCTTCCAGCCAAAATAAATAGCAACAGCAACAAAAATTAAAGGCCAGATAGAAACCAGTCCCACAAACAATTCTGCAATCCAGCTTCCTCCAGTTTTAAAAGCATTGGTTAATCTGGTAAAAAAAGATGGGGCTTCGCCTGTTGGCTTAAAGCCTTCTAATGGCTGATAAAAACTAAGATTGATTGTACTATAGGCTGTCTGGTGGCTAAGAAAAGAAACCCGGCCGGCAACAGATTCAATCTGCTGCTGTATATTATCAACTTCACTCTGCACCTTCAGCACTTCATCCACATTTTTAGATTGTTTTAAAAACTCCAGGTACTTTACACGCAATTGTTTTTTTGCTTCCAGCCTCGATTTTGTATCTACCACCTCGCCAGTAACATCATCTGTTGTTATTTTCTTCTCCATCACTTTGCCATAATCCGCCGGCAATGCATTCATCATCGGCTCAAACTGTGCCACCGGAACTTTAATGGTTATAGAAGTTTCAGATTTTTCATCCGACAAAGTCTGCTCTTCCTGCGCCACATATGCTCCAAACTGCCTTACTGCATTGTGTACATAATTGTTGTATTTTTTAAAATCTTTTATCTCAACTTTCATTGAGGCTGTTTTAATAATCTTACAGTCCCAGTCGGGGTTTGCTGCCGGCATAGTTTGAATGGGAGAACCTGTGGAATCAGTTGTAACGGGTGTTTGCCTTCCTATCGGAATTTGTTGTTTTTCCTTATCAACGCTTTTATGCGATAGGGTTTCAGTTAATTCAGCATTACCATAATCTGCTGCAGTATTTGATTTGTTCTCGTTTCGGTTGCAGGAAATGAAAAAAGAAGTAATTAAAACCGCAGTAACAAATAGTTTTGTTTTCATAAAAATGAGTTTAGAGTGATTAGATACTCATTTATACAAAAAGCATAAAATTAGTAACCGCCGTAAAATGTTAAAGGAAACAGAAAGCCTGTAAAATTATTTAAACGGATCACCTGTTAAAAGAAAACAGTGCAGCATCCTTGTTATTTTTTCCGGTTATCATATCTCTGATAATTTCGGCAGCAATTACGCTAAAGGTAATACCATTGCCACCAAACCCAAGTGCATAGTAGGTATGCGGTGTTTTATTGTACGTGCCAATGTACGGGAGTGCATCATCGGTTGCACCAAAAGTACCAGTCCAGCTAAATTCAGTAACAAAATCTATGGAAGGAAATAATTTTAAAAAATCTTTTTTTAGTAACGCAGTTTTTTGCTTTATCAGTTTATCTCTTTTTACCGGATTATAAAATTTTTCATCTCTGCCGCCCAGTATTATTCTGTTTTCTTTGGTAAGCCGCATGTATAAATATGGATCGGCAGTATTCCAAAGCAATGCATTATTTTCCCATACCGGAAAAGGTTTTTGTATATGCTCCGATGCCAGTGCATATGTTGAATTCAGCTTCACAATTTTCTTTTCAATAAATTCTGTTATTTCAAAACCACTTGCATTTACAATTTTACCAGCGGTTAAGCTGTGACCATTATCTGTTAAAAGTTTTACGCCGTTTTTTTTGTAATCAATTTTTGTTATTGAGGTTCTGTCGTGTACAACAAGCCCTTTTTTAATAGAAGCTTTTAGCAATGCATGTGCAAGTAAGTAAGCATCGGTTGTAGCAGCTTGTGCAGATAATATAGCTGCCGGTGCAGAAAACCCGAACTGTTTTTTTATATCTTTTTCGTGCAAAAATATAACATCAAAGCCTGCTTTTTTTCTGAACAGAAATTCCTTTTCAATAAATTGTACACTCTTTTTTTTATCAGCAAAAAATAAACTCTGGCCCCTGTCAAAAGAATGAAAATTTAGTTTTTTTGAAATCTTTTCTAATGTATCAATAGCATTTGAGCATAAATGATAAGCCCTGGAGGCTTTTTTCAAACCAACCTGCAAAGCCAGATCTGATAAGGATTTATCCAATTCATATTGCAATAGCGATGTACTGGCGCAGGTGCTGCCCAAACCAATGGTTCTGGCATCAACCAACACACAGGCAACGCCTGCATTTATAAGATAGTAAGCAGTTAGTGCGCCTGATATTCCACCACCAATTATTAAAACATCTGTTTTCAGGGATCCGGATAGTTTTGTAAAATTTGCAGGCAGGCCGCTGTTTATTAAATTGTAAGGATAACCTGTTGTAAGATTCATAGTTTACGTTTTTTATTCTCCAGCCATCTTCATTACCCAATCCCACTCTTCCGGTTTAACAGTTTGCACACTCAGCCGCCCCAACCTTACCAGATCCATATTGGCAAAACGGCCATCTGCTTTCAATTGATTCAGGCTTACCGGCTTATTTAATTTTTTAACCGCTTTAATATCCACGGCCACCCAACGGTCGTCATCTATCGTAGGATCCTGATAAGCTTCTTTTACCACTTTTGCAATGCCCACAATTTCTACCCCTTCATTGCTGTGGTAATACAACACCTCATCTCCCTTCTTCATGCCACGGAGGTTAATACGTGCAGCATAATTACGTACGCCGCTCCAGCAGGTTTGTTTTTCTTTAACCAATGTATCCCAACTGTAAACTGATGGTTCAGATTTTACGAGCCAATATGCCATAAAAATTATAATTTTAGAAATTAAAACTATTTGGTTTAATAATTGATTGAAACTATGGTAGCTAATAAGGCGTAAGTTACCTGATGTTATTTATTTAATAAAACAGAAACCCATTTTTTAAAAATAAAACACTTTTTATGCAAATAATAAACCCCGGTTTTAACCTCCTGCTTTCTATGCCCGGAGGTTCGGAATGGATACTGATTGTTATTGTTGTTCTTTTAATGTTTGGCGGAAAAAAAATTCCGGAACTTATGAGAGGCCTTGGAAAAGGAATGCGTGAATTTAAAGATGCTAAAGACAATGTAAAAAACGAAATAGAAGAAGGAATAAAAGAAAAAGATCCAAAAGATATAAAAGACACTACTGCTGCTCCGCCTCCTGTAGTATAAATAATTTCAAATTAAGCAATCCCCTTTGATACATCAGAGGGGATTTTTTTTGAGGCTTACTTTACCCATACAAATATTAATTTCATACTCCAATCAGCAATATAAAAAATATTCTTACGATTATAAACGTAAATTCTATTATTAAAAAAAATAAAACCAGCATGTTTCAATTATAAATTTTTTTTAGTGGGTTGCTAAAAAAAATCTACAAAATCAGTACTGGTGCAGCATTGCAGCTTGCTTGCCCGGCATTTAAAATGCTTTTTAAAAATTTATTTTTTAAAAAGTGGTAATTATATAAGTAATTCTTGTTAATCTGTAATGCTTTATTTTTTGATTGGCCTCATATTTGTTTTTCAACTTTACTTGGTATGCTAACTTAAAAAGTTAACAAACCACACATCTTTAACTCCCCACACAACTCAACATTTATTTATCTCGAAATAAATAAAACTAATCTGCTGATTAAAGCGTAGCTAAAACACATTCTTTATTTTTTATTTCATTTAAAATTAAAATTTATGTCTTCAACACTTTTATTCGCCATGCCGGGCGGTACCGAAATGATTCTTATTGTAATAGTTGTATTACTGATGTTTGGCGGCAAAAAAATACCTGAACTCATGCGGGGCCTGGGAAAAGGAATAAAAGAATTTAAAGACGCAAAAGAAAATGTGAGTAATGAATTTGAAAAACCTACTGGCGACAAATTGCCTCCATTACCTAAACACACTATTTAATTTGCATTCCAAACATTAGCAATATACAATTATCACCAACAAAATTTAAATTATGAAAAGAACAAGTTTTTCCCCACCCTCAGAAAAAGGCATATCTGAATTTGGGATGCAGCGTAGAAATATGCTCAAGTATTTTGGTGCATCTGCTGCGGTAATAACCATTGGCAGTGCCTGTAATAAAGATGACGATGATACTCCTTCAAACGGAGGTGTTGACCTTGGCACCGGTGATGTAGGAATACTAAATTATGCTTATGCGCTGGAGCAATTGGAAGCTGCATTTTATCTGCAGGTTGTTGCAACGCCATACTCCGGCATTACTGCGTTGGAAACTGAATACCTTACAGATATTCGTAACCATGAAGTAGCGCACCGTGAATTTTTTAAAGCTGCAATTACAGCCGCTGCTCCAACCATGATTATACCTTCACTTGAAGTGGATTTCAGCAGTATTAATTTTGCAGACAGAACCAGTGTATTGAGTACAGCTAAAGCTTTTGAAGATTTGGGCGTTACTGCTTACAACGGTGCAGGTCAGTTAATTTCTACAACTGGTAATGGTCCTGTTTATCTGGGGCTTGCAGGCAAAATTGTTTCTGTAGAAGCAAGGCATGCTGCATTGATTGCTGATCTTATTTCAGACGGAACATTTGCAAATACAACCGATGCAAATGGTTTGGATATGGCACGTACCCCTGCACAGGTATTGGCTATTGCCGGAACCTATATTAAAACAAAAATAGACGCAAGTCATTTACCATCTTAAAAACAAATAATTATGAACTTACAAAATATAATAACCGAAATTGAAAAGGTAGATCCGGAAGTTTACGAAAGATTTGATACCAGAAGAAAGGTGATGAAGAACTTTGCAAATCTATCTGGCAAGTTAGCTTTGGCCGCTGTGCCATTAGCCATATCATCTATGTTTAACAAAGCATACGGACAAATTCCGGGAGATGTAAACTCCATTTTAAATTTTGCTTTAACATTGGAATATCTTGAGGCTGAATTTTACAACAATATTGTTGGTTCACCAGGATATTTAACAGCACCAGCGGTTGCACAAGCAGCCTTAACAAAAATAAAAGACGATGAAAACAAACACGTTGTTTTTTTAAAAGCCGTTTTAGGCGCTGCTGCTGTTGCAAAGCCAACCTTTGATTTTACTGCCGGTAATGGTTCGGGCACTGGCCCTTTTGCCGGCTATCTGGGTAGCTATGCTGTGCAATTGGCCATGGCACAAACTTTTGAAGATACTGGTGTAAGAGCATATAAAGGGCAGGCACCGGGATTACAAAGCAACAGGGTTGCATTAACGGCAGCTTTAAATATTCATTCGGTTGAGGCACGCCATGCATCTCATGTACGCAAAATGAGAAGAGCTTTAGATGCAGCAATACCCGCAGGCCAAAAACCTTTAAAACCATGGATCACATTAAACTACAGTGGTATTACATATTCCCCTGCTGCTGATGCTGCCATACAGGCTAGTTATAATGGCGAAGAATTAACTACACAGGCTGGTGTAAACATCATTGGATTAGGTGGTGCCTACAATACTGCAGGTGCAGCTTCAGAAGGTTTTGATGAACCATTAACCGGAGCACAGGTTTTAGCAATTGTTGATCCTTTCATCGTTTAATTAATTTTCTCTATCAAACAATAAATATAAAGGCATCCTGTAAAACAGGATGCCTTTTATTAAACACACATATCTTTTGAACACAATTAATACAGGATATTCGTTTTTAAAAAGCCTGCGACATAAGAGTACTGAGGCACAACCTGCCATGACTTTTATGGATCACATTGAAGCATTGCGCTGGCATTTGATACGCTGTGTTTTGGTATGGCTTGCAGCTACTATTACCATTTTTATTTTTATAGATTGGGTGTATGATAATATAATACTGGCACCTAGCAGCGAAACATTTGTTACCTATGGTGCCTTGTGCAACTTTGGGCATTGGTTGGGTATTGGCGATGGTTTGTGTATGCCACCGGTTAAAATTCGCTTTTTAGTAACCCAGGTTAATGGCACTTTTACTTCTGCCATAAGTATTGCATTTATGGGTGCTTTAATTATTTCATTTCCTTATATTTTTTATGAGCTGTGGAAATTTATAAAACCCGCACTCTCAACAAAAGAGAAACAGTATGCACGTGGCAGCGTTTTTTGGGTATCGCTGTGTTTCTTTACCGGAGCGGCTTTTGGCTATTACCTGCTTGCTCCTTTTACATTTAATTTTTTAGCCAGCTTTACATTAGGCAAAACAGGAGCCATCATTTATAACCCAAGCATTAATGATTATATTGACAGCCTAACTAATTTAATTTTAGGTTGCGCCATTGCTTTTGAGCTGCCTGTACTTGCTTTTGTGCTGGCAAAAATCGGGCTTGTAAACTCCCGCATTTTAAAAAAATATTCCAAATATGCTTTTGTAGTTATTCTGATAATTGCAGCCGTAATAACCCCCTCGCCAGATATTACAAGCCAGGTAATTGTGGCAGCACCACTGCTGCTGCTTTATTGGTTAAGTGTTTTGCTTGTTGCAAAAGTTGGCCGCCAGCAGGCAAAAAAACAAAAGCAATTATAAATCTTGCTTTAATGCCGCTAACATCAGATACCAGCGTAAAATATCTCTTTTATATTTAAATTTTTTAAAAAGTTAAATCCATTTAACAATCTACTGCGTAGATGAAAACTGAAACATATCGTTTCAATTTCTTTAATAATAAAACTTCACAATTATGAATTTAAAATTCACTAAAATCATCGCTCCGGTTTTAGTACTGATGTTGTTTGTACAAACTACATTTGCTCAATCCGGAAAAGAAAATCCCATAACAACCGCAGTTCCTTTTTTAAGGCTGGCAACCGATGCCAGAACTGCTGGCATGGGTGATGTTGGCGTTGCAACAACTCCGGATGCCAACTCCATGTTTTACAACGGTGCTAAAACAGCATTTAACGAAAACAAGTATGGTATTGGCCTCACTTACACTCCGTGGCTGAGCGAACTTGACCTTAAAAACATCAACCAGATTTCTTTAGGCGCTTTTTACAAATTAAGCGATAAAGAAGCTATCAGTGTGGGGTTTCGCAATTTTAATCAGGGCAATTTTACTTTTACAGATGCTACCGGAACAGTAGTAAGTACATTTAAACCAAGAGACATGGCCATTGACGCCGGTTACTCTCGAAAGCTTTCAAACAAAAGCGGTATAGGGCTTAATGTGCGTTATATACACAGCAAGCTAGCAAACAATTCAGTTAACAGCGATTATAAAGCAGGCAACGCATTTGCAGCCGATATCTCTTATTTCTACACAAAAAAAGCATGGAATTTCGGACTTGCATTAACCAACCTGGGTAGCAAAATAAAGTATGGCGGCGAATCTTCTTACATACCTGCAAACCTTGCACTGGGTGCAGCTTACAACAAAAAAATAAACAGCGATAATAAACTTTCATTTGCATTTGAGTTTAATAAACTGCTGGTACCAACCCCTCCCGATGCATCGGATGCAGAAAAAGTAGCAGCATATAATAATAAAGGTGTTGTTGGAAGCTGGTTCAGTTCTTTTGGCGATGCGCCCGATGGAGGAAGCGAAGAGTTGAAAGAAGTGCAACTTGGCCTTGGAGCAGAATACATGTACAAAGAATTGTTTAGCCTGCGTGCAGGATATTTCACCGAAAACAAACTCAAAGGAAATCGTAATTATCTTACTGTAGGTGCAGGTTTACATTACAAAGTTGCAGGTCTTAATTTTTCTTACCTGGTACCAACCGGTAACAATACAAACGACAATGCGCTGAAAAATACGTTCAGACTTTCCCTGTTATTTAATTTCCTTAACGCAACCGCATCTAAATAAAATAACCTAAAAATTACAATAATGAAAAGAACAATTATTAAAACAAAGCAACTGATACTGATGCTGGCACTTATTACAGGCAGCCTGGTAACAAATGCTTCAAGCCACCGGGAAGCGCCGTTAATCAGCAGCGATCCACTGTGCGATAACACAGATGTTTATGCTTTCCGCAGTCCGGATGATCCGAACACGATCACCATCATTGCCAATTATATTCCGTTTGAGTTGCCCGAAGGCGGCCCTAACTATTATACATTTGGTACAAACATCCGATACGAAATTCATATCAAAAACAAAACAACAACCACTGCAGATGATATAACTTATCGTTTTACATTTTCGCAGGTAAACCAGGACCCTACAACTTTTTTCAACATACGCCTGGGTGCACAAAACATAAAAACAACTTACCTGTGTGAGAAAAGTGTGAACGGCGGTGCATTTATACCCGTTGTTACAAATGGTATTGTACCTCCCAACAATATAGGCCCACGCTCAATTGAAAGCACACCCGTAGGTTTAGGTACACCATATAATACTTTAATGACTGCAGCAATTGCAACCGCTACTACCGGCGAAAAAGTTTTTTGTGGCCCGGTAGATGATCCTTTCTTTGTTGATCTGGCAGGTGCTTTTGATCTGGGTAATTTCCGTCCGGAGGGCAATACAACCAACCCTACAAAAGATGGTTTAGCACGTTACAACGTACACAGCATCGCTCTAAAAATCCCCATTAATCTTTTACAAAAAGATGGCAAAACAGCAGCGCAGGCTGCCAACATTTTAGATGGCGATTTTGTAATTGGTGTTTATGCAAGTGCCAGCAGGCAGCAGATTAAAACAATGGGCACTAATGGCGCAGTTGGCTACAGCGGCCCATGGGTACAGGTTTCACGTTTGGGTATGCCACTTACCAACGAGGCTATTATACCAGTTGGCATGAAAGACAAATGGAATTCAACCACACCTGCAAATGATTTGCAGTTTGCTGCATACTTTTCAAATCCAGAATTGGCTTTGTATATGGATGATACACAATTTGGCGGAGCGGTTCCATCTTTAAATGCTTTAAGAATACAAAATCACTCATTGGGTGCTTATGATTTTAGAAACGGCAGACCAGGTTTATTTGCGCTAAAAGGTTCGGCTGCTGTAAAAGGCACTGCACTGGATGATGCAATTTTTGGAACCATTTTATTACCAGATAATAAAAGCCCGAGAGCGGTTGATATTTTACCGATATTTTATACCGGTGTTCCAAACCTGGCTCCATATCAATTGGCAACAGGTAAAAACGGAAATCCATTGGCACCAGGTAAACCATTTATCAATAATTTTTTACCAACGTTGGGAGATATGCTGCGCTTGAATATGGCGGTGCCTCCTACCCCACGTAACGATGCTAAATTCAGCAGTTTGGGTATTGTAAATGCAGCGGTGCTGGGCCTTACAGATCCTGCTTACAACGCAAACACAAATATCCAGTTTATTCCAAACATGGATGGTTTTCCTAATGGCAGAAGATTGGAAGATGATGTAACAACCATAGAACTGCAGGCAGTTGGTGGTGTTGCTTTGGCTGCAATTGGTTTATGGTACGATGATTATAAAAACGATGGCATGCCGGTTACACCTAATCTGGTTAATGTACTTAGTTTTTCAGCCGGACCAACCAAAAACGATACCACTTTTAAAGCCAGTTTCCCGTATGTGCAAACACCATGGAGAGGTTATGATTATACTATTAAACCAAGATTCTAACCTTAAAAATTAACCACTATAAATATAAATTGTATGAAACAATATTTTAAAATACTTACTGCCCTGCTGATTTGCACTACAGCATTTACCATAAATGCAGCTGCATCCAGCCACAGGGAAGCACCATTGATCAGCAATGATCCACTGGCAGATAATACAGATCTTTATGCTTTTCGCAGCCCGGCTGATACAAGCAAAATAATCCTCATTGCCAATTATATTCCTTTTGAGCATCCGGCAGGCGGCCCCAACTGGTACACGTTTGGCGAAAACATCCGCTACGAAATCCGCATAGATAACAACACCGCTACTACAGGTGATGATATCATTTACCGTTTTACTTTTAGGCAGGAAAATGAAGATGGTACAACATTCTTCAACATCCGTTTAGGTAAGCAAAATATAAAAGCAACCTACACCTGCGAAAGAAGTATCAACGGCGGTACCAGCTTTACAGCTATTGTAAGCAATGGCATTGTGCCACCTCCAAATATAGGCCCACGCTCAATTGAAGGTGCTGCAGGTTTGGGAGCAACAGATTACAACCAGTTAATGACAGCAGCAATTGCTACTGCCAGCACTGGCGAAAAAGTATTTTGCGGCCCCATTGATGACCCCTTCTTTGTAGATTTAGGTGGTGCATTTGATGCAGGCGGATTTAGAACTGTTGGTGCAAGAGACGGACTGGCTAAATACAATTGCCATACTATTGCATTAGAAGTTCCCATTTCTACCTTACAAAAAACAGGCAGAACAACAGCAACTGCTACGAGTATTTTAGATGCCGATTTTGTAATTGGTGTTTATGCAAATGCAAGCAGGCCCGCTATTACAACCTTAAGTACCGATGGTACCAAACCAACAACTTCTGGCGCCTGGATACAGGTATCTAGATTGGGAATGCCTTTAACCAACGAAGCTGTAATTGCTATTGGTGATAAAGATAAATGGAACGCAACATCACCATCTGGTGATGGACAGTTTGTACCATACTTTAGAAATCCAGAGCTGGCTTTATACATGGATGATTCGCAATTTGGTGGTGCCGTTCCGGGCCTTGCTAAATTAAGAATACAAAAAGCGTCATTAGGTGCTTTTGATTTTAGAAATGGTAAACCAGGTTTATTTCCTTTAAAAGGTTCTCCTGCTGTTGCTGGTACTGCTTTGGATGATGCTATATTTGGTACCATTTTATTGCCTAACAATGCCAGCCCGAGAGCTGTGGATATTTTACCAATATTTTACACCGGTGTTCCAAACCTGCGTCCGTACCAATTGGCAACAGGTAAAGGCGGCAATCCGTTGGCGGCTGGTAAGCCTTTCATCAATAATTTTTTACCAACTCTGGGCGATTATTTAAGATTAAATATGGCCGTGCCTCCTACTCCACGTAACAGTACCGATTTTAGTCCGCTGGGTATTATACAGGCTGCTGTTTTAGGATTAACCGATCCAAGGTTTAATGCGAGTACAGCAATACAGAATATTCCAAACATGGATGGTTTTCCTAACGGAAGAAGACTGGAAGATGATGTTACTACTATTGAATTACAAGCTGTAGGTGGTGTTGCTTTAGCAGCCATTGGTTTGTGGTACGATGATTATCCTGGTACAGGAAGTCCGGTAACGCCGCAATTGATTAACACCTTAACTTTTAAAGAAGGTGTTGGTAAAAACGATACTACTTTTAAACCAGCGTTTCCTTTTGTGCAAACACCCTGGAGAGGATTTAACGGCCCGGGTTACACAGGACCAAAGAGCAGTGTGTTTGGAGGCAACTTAGGTTTGTCGCCCGACCCAATTGCAATGGTGGCATTTCCAAGTCCGTTTAAATCATCTACAACATTCCATTACAGGTTAACACAGGATGCAACAGATATTATGATTGTTATTACCGATGCTGCCGGCAGAAGGATAGCTACCATAAAAGAAACTGCCAGAACAAAAGGTGATTATTATGTACCATTCAGCAAGCCAAACCTTGCAGCTGGTGCATACTACGCCAGGTTATATGTTGATGGTTTAAAATCAACCACCATTGGTATTATAAAAACAAATTAAGAGTTTGCCACGGATTGCACGGATTTTCACGGATAATAAAATGAGTGAAAATTAGTGTAATCCGCAGCAAACAAGCTGCGAACCAGTTAAAGTCTTTGGCAAACACACATTACACCAATAATCCGTGTAAATCTGTGCAATCTGTGGCTATCAAACCTGCTAAGCAGTTTAAAACATAATGTTAAAAAGGAGAACCGCGGTTCTCCTTTTTTCGTATCTGATTAAAAAAACACACAAAATGAAAAAGACTTTAACCCTCGTTACATTTTTTGTTGCTTTTTTAATTTTTGCTTCTTTAACAACCTTAACCAGCTGCAACAGCAGCGAAGCAAAGCTAAAAGCATACGTAGATGATCAGAATCCATTGCAGATTCCAGATTTATTAGAACGCAAAGGCGAACTTGCCACTGCCGCCGAATGGAAAAAAACCCAGGAAAAAACTGCCGAACTTAAAACAAAACTGGCCGCAAACCCCGATGATGTAAAAACAAGGTTGCAACTGGCCACCATTTTTATTACAGAGCAACGCATTACCGGAGAGCATCACTACTACTACCCTGCCATTGAAAAAATACTGGATGGAGTATTAAGTATAGATGCTAAAAATTTTGAAGCCAATGTTTACAAAGCATCATTACGGATGAGCCAGCACCAGTTTGCCGATGCTAAAAAAATTGCAGAAGAAGCCAAAAACATCAACCCAAACAATGCCTATGTTTATGGCATTTTAGTTGATGCCAATGTGGAGTTGGGCAATTACGAAGAAGCAATCGCCAATTCAGATAAAATGCAGGCTTTAAAACCATCGTTGGAATCTTACTCAAGAGCCAGTTACTTACGTGAAATTTACGGAGATTATACCGGTGCTATTGAAGCCATGAAACTGGCTGTAGCAGCAGGTTTACCAGGCAGCGAGCCACAATGCTGGAGCCGTAATGTACTGGGCGATTTATATTTTAATACCGGAAACATGGCAGCGGCAGAAAGTGCCTATTCAGAAAACCTGGCAATGCGCCCTAGCTATGCGCCAAGTATGGGCGGACTGGCAAAGGTAGAAGCCAAAAAGAAAAATTACACAAGGGCCATTGCTTTGTTAGACTCTGCAAACACCATCATGCCTCAATCATATTTTGAAGAGCAGAAAGCTGATGTGTATGCCGAAATGGGCGATACAAAAAAAGCAATGGATAAACATACAGAAGTACAAAAAGGTTTGATTGCAGATGCAAACTCGGGCCACCACTCAGTATCATTAGAATTAAGCAGAAGTTTTATAAAAACAAATCAGTGGGACAGCGCAAAAAAATATGCTATGATGGAATATGCCATCCGCCCAAAAAATATTGATGTAAATAACGAACTGGCCTGGATAGCCTACAGCCAGAACGATATAGCCAAAGCAAAAGAATATTTAAAAACAGCATCAGCTACAGGAAGCAAAAATCCTGAATTTTTGAAAAGAGCAGCAATGATTAATGCAAAATAAATAAACGTATTTTCCCTTTCCAGAAAACAAAATTATAAAACCGGGCTTGCCCGGTTTTATAATTTTAAAGGGTAAAGCAATTTAAAATTCTATTATTTTGTTAAAGCTTTAAAACTAAACGGAAGTTACCTTCGTAGATGATTTAGTGTTTTGCTTTAACCAATTTAACCAAAACGGCAGAATTGCTGATGAAACAAATTGCTTTATATATCATCCTGTTTTCTTACAGCATTGTTATGTTGAAACCAGTATCGCCTTACGTTACAGATGCCGTTGAACATATTTTCAGTTACACCAAACACATGGCAACCGTACACTACGAAAACGGCAAATACCATGTACACAAGGAGTTGGTGGATAACACAAAGAAGAATGAGCCTGCCAAAGAAGTGCCTGCAGCTAAAAAAGTAAACTCTGCCAACGACCATATTACAATGTCGCAAAATCAAAGCTTACAGTTTATTTCTGTAAGCTTTGTACATCAAATTCCAACAACTTCAAGCCTGCTTAATAATTACCTGGCGGGAGAGTTTCCTCCTCCCCGAGCCTGATCATTTTTTTGCAAATCTGTTTAACATGTACAAAAAATTTGTTTGCTTTTAAGCAGACATTATCATCGTATTTTTTTACAGCATATTAAATGATCAGACTTTAAATTATTATCATGCAAAATATAAGCAGGTACATCATAGCAATATGCGTACTGTTATTTTCCGGCTCAATAGCGCAGGCACAAATCACTATTAAAGGGAACGTAGTGGATGCTGTAAGCAGGCAACCATTAGAATCCGTTAGCATTACAGACATAAAATCAACAATAAAAACAACTACCGACCAAAACGGAAATTTCATTTTAAAAACCGGCAGCGAATTGCAGTTTTCGGCCATCGGCTACAAAACAATAACCAGCACTGTTGCAGCAAACAACAGTAATACAATTGCTATGCAACCCCAACCTGTAAATCTGGAAAATATTGTACTGGAAAGCAATGCCACATCAAAATTCAGCAGCATCAGCAAAATAGATCTCGATTTAAAACCGGTTAGAAACACACAGGAACTGCTGCGTTTGGTACCAGGCCTTTTTATTGCACAACACGCCGGAGGTGGCAAGGCCGAGCAGATTTTTTTACGTGGTTTTGATGTTGACCATGGTACCGATGTAAAAGTATCGGTTGATGGTATGCCCGTAAACATGGTAAGCCATGCACACGGCCAAGGTTATGCCGATGCACATTTTATAATACCCGAAACCATCAATAATATTGATTTTGGTGCAGGCCCCTACTATGCCCAGCATGGCGATTTTAACACAGCCGGGTATGTTTCATTTGCTACCTATAAAAATATCAGTAAAAGTTTATTACAGGTAGAAGGTGGCCGCTTTAATACTTTTAGAACTCTGGCTATGATTGATCTTTTAAAAAAGAACAAGGACAAACAAAGTGCATACATTGCAAGTGAGTTTAATTATACCGATGGCCCAACCATCAGCAAACAAAACTTTAACCGCTTTAACGTTTTTGGTAAATACAATGCGGTAATTTCAAACGCAACGCAGTTTACTTTTTCGGCATCGGCATTTAATAGTAAGTGGGATGCCAGCGGACAAGTGCCCGAACGTGCAGTAAAAGATGGTACCATCAACCGCTTTGGCTCTATTGACCCTACCGAAGGCGGCAATACAGAACGTTACAATGCCAACATAATTTTATCAACCCAATTTAAAAGCGGCAGTACCTGGCAAAACCAGGCATTTTACAACCGGTATAAATTTAACCTGTACTCAAACTTTACATTTTTTGCAAACGATGCTGTTAATGGTGATGAAATTAACCAGGCTGAAGCAAGAAATATTTTCGGCTTTAACTCTACCATAAAAGAAAAAAGATTCTTTGGTAAAGCCGTATTAAATTCAACTCATGGAATTGGTGTACGCTATGATGCAACCAACGATAGCAAATTAGCCAACGTTGTAATGCGCCGGTTTTTAAATTATGTAAAACTGGGTGATATAAAAGAAGTGAATTTATTTGCCTTTACCGATCAGCAACTGGCTATTGGCAAATGGCTTATCAGCGCAGGTTTACGGGTAGATTATTTTCATTTTAATTATTTTGATAAATTAACAACCACACAAAATATATCGCAAAGCAAAACCATTTTTAGCCCTAAACTAAATATTCAATACACTGTTAACAAAACGGTACAGCTTTATGTAAAAGGCGGCAAGGGTTTTCACAGCAACGATGCAAGGGTGGTTACGGTAAACGACGGCAAGCAGATTTTACCTGCTGCTTATGGTGCCGATTTTGGTGTGATATTGAAGCCCACTAAAAATTTATATATCAATATTGCCGCATGGTATTTACATTTGGATCAGGAGTTTGTTTATGTTGGCGATGATGGCAATGTAGAGCCCAGCGGTAAAACACGCAGAGAGGGTATTGACGTAGTTGTGCGTTACCAGTTTGCTAAAAACCTGTTTGCAAATGCTAATATTAATTTTACAAGGCCAAGGGCTATTGGCCAACCTAAAGGACAAAATTATATTCCACTGGCTCCAACCACCACCAGCACAGGCGGGCTTTTTTATAAAGAAAAACAAGGTTTTAATGGCGGCCTTAATTACCGCTATATAACAGACAGGCCGGCCAACGAAGACAATAGCATAGTTGCCAAAGGTTATTTTTTATTAGATGCATCCATCAACTATACCAAACCAAAATATGAAATTGGTGTGGCGGTTGAAAACATCTTCAACATAAAATGGAACGAAGCTCAGTTTGCAACAACATCTCAATTAAGAAATGAAACAACACCGGTTACCGAACTTAACTATACACCCGGCAGCCCGTTATTTGCTATATTAAAACTGGCTTTTTTCTTTTAAACATTTTGCAATTAAGAAGAATATTTTTTTCCCAGCTTCGCTGCGAAAGAGGTTAACCACAAAGGCCCCAAGGCACAAAAAAAAAGGAAAAACGAAGTTTTTACCTTTGGTGACTTTGTGAACAAAACCTTTTATTGCGAAGCAATAAAAAAACAAAAAAAGTATTCCTTTAAAAATTAAAATTACCTTTTACAACATAATCAACAACCGCATGAACAATTTACCAGCCAACAAACAAAACATTGTACCCAAAGTATTTGGCTTTTTGATTGTATTTTTTTTAATAAGCCATCCTTTATTTGCACACGATGTAGAGGGCCTCTCTAAACTCAGCAAAACAGAAGTGCTGGGCATTTACCTGCAGCTTGGCTACACACATATTCTGCCGCTTGGGGTAGATCATATTTTATTTGTTCTGAGTTTATTTTTGCTCAACCCAAAATTAAAACCAATTTTATGGCAGGCAACGGCTTTTACCGTGGCGCACACCATAACCCTTGGCCTGGCCATGTATGGTGTAATTAAACCACCGGCAAATATTGTTGAGCCTGTTATTGCCTTATCCATTTTATATGTTGCTTTAGAAAATATTTTCTCCAATAAATTGCGGGCCAGCCGTATTGGCATTGTATTTTTATTTGGACTAATACATGGTATGGGCTTTGCCAGTGTATTAACTGATTTGGGCCTGCCTAAAAATGCTTACTTAGCATCTTTACTTGTTTTTAACCTGGGTGTTGAGCTGGGGCAGGTTACTGTTATTTTAGCTGCCTTTCTTTTACTTGCCCTGCCGTTTGGCAAAAAAATCTATTACCGTAAAAGAATTGCAATACCGCTATCCATTGCTATTGCAGCCATTGCAGCTTATTGGACGGTGGAGCGGATTTTTTTTACTTAATTTTTTCAGAATAATTATTGGTATTGAGTAAAGCCAATGCAGTATTACATGAATGGCATACCAATGAGCAGCTATGATAAAAGCGTATAGTGCGTAGCAAAGACAGGAAATAAGGCAAAGAATTAATTCTGCAAAGGATTATTCTTACAAATAAACTCAATTTCTACCTTAAAAACCCTTTTACACAAAATTGCCAACCTTATTCCTTCGACAGGCTCAGGAGGTTGGCAATTTTAATTTAACAGGCCCAAAGCCATATATAGATTGTTTGAAAAACCTTATTTGGTATGCTGAAAATAAACCTTTAATAATTAGGGCAATTAGGGAACTTTTACAACCTCGCTGTAACTAACATTACCATACGCATCAAACTGCTTCAGGCGGTAATAAGATACTTTACCGTTTCTAACTCTTGCTGCATCTTCTTTAAAAGCATATTTTTTACCCGTTCCTTCTGTTGCAAAACCATCTAAAACAAGTGCAATGGTTTTAAAATCGGTTGCATTGGTTGATCTTTCTACTTCAAAATAACCGTTGCTTACTTCAGAACTGGTATTCCAATCCAATATTACAGATTTAGCTGTAATGGTTACTATTATAGATTGATAAACAACACCGTTTACAGGTGCAGGTGTTTCGCCGGTTACGTTTGTAAAAGCCGATACAGACAAAGCTGAAAATAAAGAAACCAGAATAACGAAGATGGATTTTTTTGCAATTGAAAAAGAAAAGTTCATTTTTATACGGTTTTATTGAGGTGAAGTTAAGTTTTTGCGAAAACCGCAGATCAACAAGATGGTAATTTTACGGTGTTTCGGGTTAAAAACGCACAAGGGGGAGTTATTATTGTACAAGGGGTAGTTTTTTTTCTACATTATTTAAGGTTATGAGATGAAATATGGGCAATTATGCTGTAAATGGATGATATTCAATGTATTTAAGAAATAAAGTTTCTCAAAAAAAAATATTGGCTTTTTTTATTACCGTAGAAGATTAAAGCTTGTTGGGGAGATAAAACGAGGATCACTCCCACCCGTTTGCCAGCACGTCGGCAATATGCATAGTTTTTAATGGCAGGTTCTTATGTTTTATAAACCCATCAAGCTGCATGAGGCAGCTTAGGTCGGTAGATATGATATATTCGGCACCCGTAGCAAGTGCATTGGTTATTTTCTGATCGGCCATGCCGGCACTGATGGCTTCAAACTTTACGGCAAAAGTGCCGCCAAAGCCGCAGCAGGTTTCTACATCGTTCATTTCAACCAGCTCCAACCCTTTTACAAAACTTAATAAAGTACGTGGGGCGGTTTTTATTTTACATTCCCGCAGAGCAGCACAACTATCGTGGTAAGTGGCTTTAGCATTCAGCTCGGCACCATAGTTTTCAATCTTTAATACATCGGTTAAAAACTCGCTGAACTCAAAAATGCGGTTGCCTAAATCTTTTACAGCATTGTGCTGCGATGAGTTTTCGAACAATTTGCTGTAATAATTGCGTACAAAGCCCACACAGCTTGCGCTGGGGGCCACAATATAATCGGCACCCTCAAAATCTTTTATAAATTTGCTGCATACATCCCTGCTCTCATCCCAAAAGCCGGCGTTAAAAGCGGGCTGGCCGCAACAGGTCTGGTTTGTGTTATAAGTTACATCGCAACAGGCTTTTTCCAGCACTTTTACCATGTTAAAGGCAGTTTGCGGGTAAAGCTGATCAACAAAACAGGGTATAAATAACTGAACCTTCATGGCTTATTGATGCGTTTTTAAATATTCTTTTATCGTTAGCTTTTTATCTGCGGCAATATCGTACACTTTTATTTCCAGCGTTTTTGGGTTTACAAAAAAGCGGTAATAGGTTTCAAAACGTTCGTTGCCATTATAACCGGCCTGCACCTGTACATCCGTTTCACCTTCCTCTCCTTTATCCATCAAAAAAGCAATACCATGTTTGTGGTTGCTTAAAGAATCTATGTATTTATCACTCTTAATTACAAATGGCAGTTTTATCAATGCATAGGTAATCTTTGTTTCTAAAACAGTATCTGTAAAGGCATGTATATAGCTTGATGTTGTGCCTGCAGGCTTTGTATTTGCTGCGGTATCTTTAACAACCGCTGCATTTTTATCAACTGCATTGTTGCAGGATGCAAGGGTAATCAGCAAAAATAACAATCCCTGCTTCATATCTCTTATTTAAAAGTATTTACCAATGCAATCATTTTAAGTGCGGTAATGGCTGCTTCGGCTCCTTTGTTGCCGTGTACACCGCCGGTGCGTTCATCTATCTGTTGCTGGCTATCTACCGTTAACACACCAAAAATGGTAGCCACCGGTAACATTAAATTCAACTGCATTACCCCGTCAGTTACGGCTTTGCTTACATACTCAAAATGTGGTGTATCGCCCCTTAGCACACAACCCAATGCAATAAACACAAATGGTTTATCATCTTTATACTTATGCTGCTCCCAATATTTTTTTATGGCAAACGGCAGTTCAAATGCACCAGGCACGGTAATACTCATGTGCTGCACTTTGTAACCGTCTAATACTTCTTTACAGCCTGCGTCTAATTTATCAACAGTTGCTGCATTCCATTCGGTACGTACAATTACAACACAGGCACCCGCTGGTAGCTGAATGCCTGTTGTGTTGTATAAATTTTTTGAGTCGGTTGACATTGTCGTGAATTGTGAGTGGTGAGTCGTGAGTGCAGATACACTAAATACTAATTACCAATTCTTATTTACTCATTACTTAGCTGCTCCCAAAGCACCGAGGTATTTATCAACTTCGCCCGAGCTCACACGCTGGCTTGCCATGTATTTGTCTTTCAGGTTCTGAAATATTTCGGTTGCCTCTTTTGTTTTATTTAATTCTTTGGCATAAACGCCTGCAATAAACATGGCTTCAGAAGCCATGGCTTCATCAAGATTTGAGATAGAACCTGCTTTTTTATAATATTCCAAAGCATCATCTGTTTTCTTTTGCTCGGCATAGGCAGATCCTAATAAAAGATATGCCTTGCTTTGAACCTGTGTAGCACCATTGGCATCAAAATCTTTTAAAAAGCTGGTAGCTTTATCGTACTGCTTTAAATTAAGATAGCAGGCACCAATAATATATTTAGCCCTATTGCCCGATTTTGTACCACCATATGTATTGGCAATTTTCAACAACCCGGTTACGCCGGTAGCTTTATCGCCATTAAGCACCATGTTTACGGTGTCTTTATTATAAGAAGATGATCCGGCCATTTTGCCGAATAATTTTTCTGCCGGAAAAATAAGATCGTTGGCTTTTACTTCATTGGGTTCGGTTATCAGTTTTTTGTATCCGATAAATCCTAACAACAGTGCAATTACTACAGAACCTGCAATAATTATTTTTTTACTGTATTGTGCCCAGAAACCTCTAGCTCTGTCAACTATTTCATTGCCGTCGTTCTGTTCTGGTTTTACTTGTTTATCTGCCATTTAAAAAAAATTAAAAATTAAGAATTATGAATTAAGAATTAAAAAATTGTTAGTCAACTATAAAAGGATAATCTTGCTGCACATACACATCTTTCAGCAGCTCATCATCATTTGGCCAGGGGCTTTCCTCAGCAAAAGTTACCGATTCGTCCACTTCTGCTTTCACCCGGTCAATAATTACTTCAAACTCCTCATCGGTAACCTTGTAATCATCTTTCAGCACTTTCATTACATGCTCAATAGGGTCTCTTTCTTTGTATTGCTCCAACTCATCTTTGGTACGGTATTTTTGCGGATCGCTCATACTGTGACCTTTATAACGGTATGTTTTTATTTCGAGTAAGGTTGGTCCGCCCTTTTCTCTTGCACGGTTTACCGCCCTTAATACACCGTTGTGTACATCTTCGGGGCTCATGCCATCAATGCTGTCGCTTGGCATTTCGTATGCATCGGCCATTTTATAAATATCCAGTGTTTTACTGGTACGTGCTACCGAGGTGCCCATGGCGTAGTGATTGTTTTCGCAGATGAACACCACCGGCAAATCCCAAAGCATGGCCATATTAAAAGTTTCGTGCAGCATACCCTGGCGGGCAGCACCATCACCAAAAAAGCAAAGCACTACATTGTTAGTGCCCCGGTATTTTTCGGCAAAAGCCAAACCACCACCGGTACCAATTTGTGCACCCACAATACCATGGCCTCCAAAAAAATTTTCTTTAACGCCAAAAAAGTGCATACTGCCACCTTTTCCTTTGCTGCAGCCGGTAGCTTTACCGTACAACTCGGCCATGCAGGCTTTTGGAGTAATGCCTTTGGCAATAGCCAGTGCATGATCCCGATAAGCGGTAATAAATTTATCATCGGGAGTGGTTGCAGTCATACATCCGGCGGCAACTGCCTCCTGCCCAATGTACAGGTGACAAAAACCACGTATCTTCTGCATACCGTATAACTGGCCTGTTTTTTCCTCGAAGCGGCGTAAAAGCAGCATCAGTTCGTACCAGTACAAGTATGTTTCTTTAGAAAATTTTGTAGCCAATGGGTTATTTTTAGGCGGCAAAGATAAGGGAGAAAAGGGAAATTTGGGAGCAGCATTTGGGAATTAGCAATTGGGTGTTGGGAATTGGGAATTAGTAATTTGGAATTGGGTTGTTGTAACCAGACAATTGCACTCAATTACAAACCTCCGGAAACTTACCTGATTAATAATACAGAGCCATTTTCTACTGTTTCTACCCCAAAAATATTGGTGTATTTTATGCGATAAATGTAACAACCTGAAGCCTGTTGTTTGCCCTCAAAATTACCATCCCATCCTTTTGCATAATCTTTGGTTTCAAAAACAGTTTGGCCAAAGCGGTTAAAAACAATAAAGGTGTAAGCTTTTATTGCCTGGTTGATAGTGGGTTTAAATATATCGTTGTTGGCGTTGCCATCGGGTGTAAAAGCGTTGGGTATTGCCATGTAAATACAGTTCTTGCGTACAATGGTAATAGAATCTGTGCCTGTGCAAAAATTGTAATCCTTTACCGTAAGATAATAGGTGCCAATGTTGTTAACATTAATATAATTGCCTACGGCACCGGTACTCCATTGATAAGTAAGATAATTGGGTACATCTATTCTTAAAACATTGCCATAGCAAAGCTGCTGGTTGGCAGGTAAAAAGTTTTTAGGTACGGTATCAATGGCTAAAATATTAATTGTATCAGTAGCAGCGCAGTTGCTGGCATCTGTTACGGTAACCCAGTATTTGCCGGCATTGTTTACGGCGAAAGTTGATTGGGTTGAATTATCATGCCAAAGGTAACTATTGAATATGCCTGGTGTAATGATTGCGAACATGTTTACACAGAGTTTTTTATCGGGCCCCAGATCGGGTTTAAGCGTTGTATTAACTGTAAGGTTTGTTGTAATTACCGAATCGCAGCCAAGAGTAGTAATCAATGTGTCTTTATATATTCCGGAAACAGTTTGGTTTGCACCACCAGCATAATAGCTTTGCCCCTGGCAGATTGTTTTATTTACTGTAGTAAATTTTTCGTTTACGGTAAGGTTGAGCGTTAAAATACTATCGCAACCTGCCGCATTTATAAGATATTGGGTATAACTTCCGCTTGCAGCATAAGTTTGCGCATTAAGCACATAGTTTTTGCAAACCGTGGCGTTAATAGTTGCAGCAGAAAAGTTAGCACAGGGGCTCATTTTGTGTACAAAAATATCTTTATTACCAAAACTGGTTAAATTATACATAGCTGCTCCAATATCAAAATCTACCACATCATCAAAGTATCCGGTAGATAAGATGTTTCCGTAAATATCTAAAGTTATTTCATAACTCCAGTCGTATAAAACGCCGCCAATCTGTTTCGCCCATCTTAAATTTCCATTGGCATCCAGTTTTGAAATAAATATGTCAGAAAATCCTGCAGATGACATGTTGTAAACCGGCGCTCCGGGATCAAAGTCAACAGTTCCATAAAAATGCCCGGTTATATATACATTGCCACCTGCATCTACAGCCATTGAATTTCCTTCTTCAAAATCCAATCCTCCCATTTGTTTTGCCCATAACAGCTTACCGGCAACATCCAATTTAGAAACAAAAATGTCTTCATCCCCCAAAGCTGTTAGGTTAAAAACTCCAGGCCCCGGATCAGCATCAGTTACACCATTAAAAAAGCCAGTTACATAAACATTGCCAAAAGCATCAACTGCAATGGCACTGCCTTCTTCAAAACCAGTACCGCCTATTTGTTTTGCCCAAACAAATTCACCATTTTTATTCAATTTTGATATAAAAATATCCGTACCACCAAAACTATACAGGTTAAAAACCCCTGGTCCGGGGTTAAAATCAACTGGATTTGAAGCAGGATTGGAGTTAAAGTATCCTGTTGTGTATATATTACCGGCAGCATCTGTCTCAATATCTCTTGCAGTGCAAATAGGGCTTATTCCGCTTATATATTTTGTCCAGATAAAATTTCCTGCCTGGTTTAATTTTGAAATAAAACCTTCGCTGATTGAAGCAGAACCTGTATTCATACCCGCAATAAGCACATCTCCAAAACTATCAATAGAAATAGTATTACTTATAGCGGTTTGTGCGTTTATGCCAATTTGTTTTGCCCATTTATAAATGCCATCGTTATCAAGTTTTGCAATAAAAACATCAATCCGGCCAATTACACTCAGTTCAGAAAGGCCGGGACCAGGGTCAAAATCAACCCCACCTACAAAACTGCCTGTTATAAAAATGTTACGCATATTATCCAGCGCAATTGCAATACCATAAGCATAATCTGACCCTTTCATTTGTTTTGCCCAAATAAAATTACCTGCACCATCCAATTTGGTAACAAAAATATCAGCGGTTGAAGTTGCAGTTAAGCTAAATACGCCTACCCCAGGATCAAAATCAACAGTGCCATTAAAATTTCCGATTGTATAAACATTACCGTCAGCATCTGTTGTAACTGCATAACCAGTTTCAATAGCTGAACCACCCATCTGTTTGGCCCAGTTAAAATTTACAAGTTGCGCAAACAAATTTTGTGCACTTAAAACAATAAGGAATAATGAAAATATTGCCTTCAAAATAACGAATGGTTGGTAATACTTTTAAATAAGCAAATTAGTATTAAACACGCATGACAATAAAACAGAAGATTATGCTGCCTGACTTGTATAAATACTGCAATTATATCACTGCATTAGGCTAAAGAAAAAAAGACTGTAAACAAGTGCCTTTAACGCAAAAGGAGGATATTTCCTTTATATTCAAACCGTTTTCCGGCAATATTTTTAAAGCTGATCTGGTAAATATAATTATCAGAAGATTGTTGCTGCCCTTTAAAACGCCCATCCCAACCGGTTGCATAATCGTTAGTAAGAAAGATTAACTGGCCTGTTCTGTTGTAAATACTTAATTGATAATTTTGGATTTCGGTATTGATAGTGGGATTAAAATAATCATTTTTACCATCATTATTGGGGCTAAAAGCGTTTGGTATGCCAATGGGTATGCAGGTGGTTTCCTGTATGGTTAGCGTATCGCTGCCAACACAATTATCAAAACTGGTTACTGTTAAAATGTAGTTTCCTGATTTTCTTACATCAATATTGCGGGTTAATGCGCCTGTGTTCCAAAGGTAATTTTTATAGCCCGGTACATTTATTTTTAAAACATTACCGCTGCAAACGTCCTGGTTTTTTGGTAAAAAATTTGCTGGCCGCTTTGCAATATCATAAAAAATAACACGGGCAGATGCCTTACAATTAAATGCATTGGTAACTGTAACCAGGTAAGTACCGGGTTTGGTAACGTTGTATTTTTGTGTAGTAGAAAAATCCTGCCAGAGATATCTATTGAAATTTCCGGGATCGAGAACAACTGTTTCTCCTTCGCATATATTTCTGCCTACTCCAAGTATTGGCTTTGGTTTATCCCGTACTGTTAAAAGCGTAATTATTACAGAATCGCATCCTGCGGCGGTTTTCAACGTATCAAAGTATATACCCGATTTGGTTTGTGAGTTGCCACCCGCAAAATAAAAACTACCCTCGCAAATATCTGCAGTTATATTATTGAATAATCTGCTGATGGTTAAGTTTAAGGCAATGATGATACTATCGCAGCCCATAGCATTTAAAACCAAATGCGTATAAGTGCCGGTTGAATCATAATTTTTATTGCCCAGTGTGTAAGATGTGCAGCTTGTAATATTTAAGCTTTGTGTAATGGCGGCATTGGGGCATTGCCGTAGTTTTTGAATAAACATTTCGCTTTGCCCGGCAGATGTTCGTTTGTTTTCATCGGGGCCGGGGTCAAAATCTTTTGTGCCCTCAAAAGTGCCGCCTACGTAAATATTATTTGATTTATCTACCTTAAGTGAATAACCACTGCCAAAAAAACTACCTGTTGCCGCAGCTACCCAAACAAATTCGCCGGTGGGTTTAAGTTTAAGTACAAAAATATCCGGATCGGCAGCAGCGGTAAGTTTATATGTTCCCGTACCGGGATCAAAATCGGCCGTGCCGTTGTAGTGACCGGTTGTATAAATATTATCAGCAGCATCAACATCAATATCAAATACTTTTTGAAAAGATGATCCTTCAATCTGATTTATCCAAACCAGGTTAAAATTCAGATCGTATTTACCAATAAAAACATCATCATCATCAATATCCGAATTTAAAAACGCAGTTCCGGTACCGGGGTCAAAATCGGCCATGCCATCAAAATGGCCCGTAAGGTACAGATGATTGGTTTTATCCAGTTTCAAGGCTATACATCTTACCCTGCTGTTGCTGCCCATATCTGCAGCATGTATAAAATCGCCGTTGGCAGTTAACTTTAAAATAAACCCATTGCCTAACGAGGCCGATGTTAAATTATATGTTCCTGCACCGGGGTCAAAATCGGCGGTAGCCCAATAAAAGCCGGTGCTGTACACATTATTCTGTGCATCCAGGTCAATATCAAAGGCAGCATCAGACGATGGGCCACCTATTTTTTGTGCCCACAATAAATTACCATTATTGCTGAGTTTGCAAACAAAAATATCTGTTGAGCCTGCCGATACCAGGTTTAAAGTACCGGTACCAGGATCAAAGTCTGCCGTATTTTCAAAATATCCGTTAAAGTAAATATTGCCAAAAGCATCCAATTTAATTGCATTACAAAAATCGTTGGTAGGGCCTCCAAAACCCTTGGCCCAAATAAAATTTCCGGTGTTATCAAATTTGCACACAAAAATATCCTCATTACCAGCCGAAATTAAATTGGATACAGCCGTGCCCGGATCAAAATCGGTAGTACCAAAAAAAATTCCGGTTAAATAAATATTGCCATTGGGGCCCAATGTGATGGCATTGCCAGCCTGGTACCTGAAATCGCCAATGCTTTTGGCCCAAATAAGTTTACCGTTTGCATCATATTTTGCCATATACGCATCTTCGGCATTTACAGCGGTGAGGTTAAAAACGCCCGTACCTGCATCAAAATCAACTGTGGAGGAAAAATAACCTGTTGCGTAAACATTGCCGGCATCATCAAGTGTTATTGCCTTGCAGCCATCATATGAGCTGCCTGCCATGGAATTGGCCCAATCAAGCTTAACACCCTGTGGCAAAGCGGTTAATGTACAAAACAAAAGAAAGCAGCATATGATAGAAAAACATTTCATCATTAATAGTAAACGAAATTAAATGGCAAAAGGTTTGTTATGGCCTGTAATACATTATGGCACATTTTAAAAATACAACATCAACAGCACAATAAAAGCGTAATTACATTGTGTATCTTGCAGCCCATGTTTTTTCTGCGTAAAATAAGCTTAACCCGGTTTAAAAATTATCATTTTTCTACTTTTGACTTTTCACAAAGGGTTGTAGGCATTTGCGGCCTCAATGGCAAAGGCAAAACAAACCTGCTGGATGCTGCTTACTACTGCTGTTTTACCAAAAGTTATTTTACAAAAATTGACGTACTTAATACCCAATTTAGTAGTGATGGGTTTAGGGTTGAGGCTAATCTAAAACCCCCTCCGCAGGATGGCGGAGAAACTGAACCTGGTAAAGAGAGAAAGGGAGATGAAATTGTTTGTATTTTTCGTGGCGCTGGCAAAAAAGAAGTTTTATTGAACGGCGTTGCATACACAAAACTATCAGAGCATATTGGTAAATTTCCGGCAGTGATGATAGCACCAGATGATATAAGTTTGATAACAGATGGCAGTGAAGAACGGCGCAGGTTTATGGATACAGTTTTAAGTCAGATGGATGCAGCTTACCTGCAGCATTTGGTGATTTACAACAAAGTTTTGCTGCAACGTAATAGTTTGCTTAAAAGTTTTGCCGAGCATGGAAAAACTGACTGGCAACTGCTAGAAGTGCTTGATGAACAACTTATAAAACCCGGCGAATTTATTTTTGCAAAGCGGAAAGCATTTGCCGAAGCACTGATACCCCTGGTGCAAAAATTTTACCACCGAATTGCAGATAATAATGAAACAATTACGCTACAGTACGATAGCCGGCTGCACGGCAGCTGCTTTTACGATTTGCTGAACAATTACCGCCAAAAAGATTTTTTATCGCTGCGCAGCAACGCCGGTATTCATAAAGATGATATTGTATTTCAGTTAAACGGCCAGGTTTTTAAAACAACCGCATCGCAAGGGCAACGCAAAAGTTTATTGTTTGCTTTAAAACTTGCAGAGTTTGAGCTGCTGAAACTAAACAAAGGTTTTGCGCCGCTCCTATTACTGGATGATGTTTTTGAAAAATTAGACGATAACCGCATGCAACAACTGCTACATTACGTTTGCAACGAAAACGAAGGCCAGGTTTTAATTACAGATACCCACAAAGAAAGGTTGCAGGAAGCTTTTGAAAAACTGAATACAGCTTACCAGATAATTGAGTTGTAGTTTTTTGCCTTCGGCAAAAAAGGGTAAGCCACGGATTTCACAGATTAACACGGATTGTTTTGCTAATTCTGCCTGCGGCAGATTATGGTTTGCCACAGAAGCACGGAAGCACAGAAAAGAAAAAAGAACATGAATTTCTTCTGTAACAATAACCATTTACGAAGCAAATAAATAAACCCGTGTTAATCTGTGTAATCTGTGGCTAAAAAATATTTGCGAAGCAAATAAATCGGGTTTATGTGTTTCAGTGTTTATGTGGCAAAAAAAATTGCGTAGCAAATACCCTACTTTTGTGCCATGGGAGAAATTTCTTTGCAAGATGCCATCAATCAGTTTTTACAAAAAAGCCGCCTCAAAAGCGGCATACAGGCATTACGTATTGAAGATGTGTGGGAAGAGGTGATGGGCAAAACCGTTGCCAAATACACCGATAAAATACAGATCATCAACGCCACTTTATTTATTACCACAACTGTTGCACCATTAAAAAACGAATTGCTTTACCAGAAAGAAAAAATTATTGAAAGGGTTAATGAAGCATTGGGTGAAAAAACGATTAAAGAAGTTGTGATTAAATAGGAATTAGTATTTAGGAATTAGCTTTTTACAGAAGCAGACTCCTCCCAATTTCTAAATCCCAATTACTTTTTATTTATTTATCAACCCGCTCACTGTAAACCCTGCTGCCCTTAACAAAGCAATCAATCCATTTTTACCAATCAAATGCCCGGCTCCAACTGCTGTAAAAACAGATCCATTTTTCATAATTTCTTTTAACTGAACTACCCAGTTTTTGTTGCGGTTGCCTAATAAAACATCCTGATTTTGAGTGGTTCCAAATGCAAAATTGTTGATGATGTTTTCAATTTTATCAAGCCGTTGTTCTTTATAGGCATCTAACATCTCCCCAAAATATTTTTTTGCCTGCTTCATACTGTCAAATGCTATGCAACAGTTCTTCTGCCTGCTTTTCGTAAGGAATGCTGTCGAACACCGAAGCCTGAAAAGCAATTGTTTCTAAACCCTTAATTTCTTTGCCGGCTTTTTTTGCCAGTTGCACCATGTATTCTTCAACGCTGGTTGTATGGTTGCAGGGCATCATTTTTGGGTAAAGCAATGTTTCTAACATTGCAGGTTTCATCTGCTGAAAAAAACCGATACCCATTTGTAAACTATCCTTAAAAAAAATAAGTATCCTTTTGTATTCATCATCCGTATAAAAATCTTTCAGGTTTTTTCCATTATTCATATTCATCAGCATCATTGCTCCCATCAATGTTGCCGGATCATCCATGTCAAGTTCCAGATACACTTCCTTGCTATTAATAACAGCCTGCTTTAATGCAACACTAAAATGTATATCATTTTTACAAAGCAGGTGAAAAGTACCAAATAAATAACTGGATGATTTCAGGCCGTTTCCGCTTATCTCCCAAAGCAAAGTATTATCATCAACATTTTTTTGTAAGCTGCTGCCTGTTTGTGCATTTGTATGCACTGTAATAAATGTAAATATCACCACAAAAAAATAAATCAGTTTCATTAAATATATTTATTTATAAAATTAACGGTTAACAGCCATACAGTAGCAGTAATTGGGTATATTAGCTTAATATTTGCATATGAAAACATACTCTACAAACCTACTTTTTTTTCTGCTATTATCTGTAAACTTATCCGCACAAAAAGGCCAGCCCGGTTTTGGTAAGGTTGATAAAGCAGACCTTGAAATGAAAGAATGCGATTTTGATAAGGGCGCTGATGCTGTTGTTTTAATTGATTTTGGAAATACTTATTATGACAGGGGTACTGTAGGCTTTTCAAATTTTAAAACCGTATATGAAAGGCGCAGACGCATTAAGATATTAAAAGAAAAAGGTTTAACTCAGGCCGATGTAAGACTTGATTATTATAACCATAATAATGAAAACAGAATATTAAATATA
This sequence comes from Chitinophagaceae bacterium, assembly GCA_043756605.1. GTDB lineage: Bacteria > Bacteroidota > Bacteroidia > Chitinophagales > Chitinophagaceae > Ferruginibacter. The sequence goes on along the minus strand of JAYURR010000058.1, from coordinate 5,437 downwards.
AAAGCAGTAACCTATAATCTTGATGCTGTAGGAAATATACAAACATCAGAAGTTAAGAAAAGCTCAATCTACATAAAAAAGATTGATGCTTACAATGCTACCATGATTATTGCCTTTCCCGAAGTAAAAGTTGGTAGTATTATCGAGTATTCCTATTCTATCGAAAGAGAAACCATTCGACTTAGAGACTGGTACTTTCAGGGAAGGATACCTGTAAGGTACAGCGAATACCAGTTAAAAGTGCCACAGCTTTTTCGTTTTTCGGTTCAACCATCAGTTGTTGATCCTATTGAAGATAAGCAGGAAATAATTGATGAAGCCATATCTATGGATAATGGCTTTCTGGAAGGAAAGGTTTTAAAAAGCAATTATATAATGCGTAACCTGCCGGGTATAAAAAATGAACCATTTATGGGAGCTCCTATGGATTACATGCAGCGACTTAATTTTCAGTTAACACAAATATACTACAGCGATACAAGGATAAATGATATCAGTTTAAAATGGAGTGATGTGCTGAGGGAACTTAGTAAACGGGAAGACTTTGGGTTGCAACTTGAAAACACGGTGACTGCTGCAAAATTACTTGTAGAAGGAGCAAAACAGATTACTGATGCAGAATTAAAAATGAAATTCATTTATGAAACTGTACGCAAAACCATTAAATGGAATGAGGAAGAAGGTTATATTTATACGGATATTGGTATTAACAAAACCTGGGAAACAAAAACAGGAAACGTGGCAGATATTAACCTGCTGCTGATTAAGTTGTTGAATGATGCCGGTATTAAAGCCACTCCTATCCTCTTCAGCACCCGCGATCATGGCCTGGTTACACCTTCCTTTCCTTACATAAACCAGTTCAACAGTGTAATGGCTTATGTAGTAATTAAAGAAAAAGTTTTTGTACTGGATGCAACCGATAAAATAATTAATTATAAACTGGTGCCCGAAAAAGTAGTAAACACAAGCGGATTTATTATTGAAGGAGAAAATGGAAGGTGGAAAGAGATTTTTTCTGGAAAAAGCAAGTATAAATTGATGGCTGCCGTGCAGGGCGAGATTGATGAAGCCGGCATTTTAAAGGGCAGCGGACTGGTAAATTGTTACGATTACGCAAGGGCACAAAGGGTAAAGGAATGGATGGATGATAAGCAAAAATTTAAAGAAGATTATTTTATAAAATCTTATCCGGGTTTACAGATTGAAGAAATAACCATAAACAATGTAGAGGCAGATTCGCTACCGCTTGAACAGAAAGTAAAATTCAGTACAGTTTTAAACAATTCGGGCGACTACCGTTATTTCTCTGTAAATCTTTTTTCTGAACTGGAGAAGAACCCATTTATAGCAGATAAAAGAGTATCGGATGTTGACTTTGGTGTACAGCAGGAATATATTCTTTTTGGAAACTACACCATACCACCGGGATATGTTTTTGAAGGAACACCAGAAAACATAACAATGACAACGCCTGACAATGATATTGTGTTTAACCGTACTACACAGGTAGAAGCTAATTTGCTGAATGTAAGGATGACTGTTGAATTTAAGGCGCCATTTTACAGTGCAGCATCGTACCCGGAGTTTAAAGAGTTTTACAAAAAACTTATAGATAAATTAAATGAGCAGGTGGTGATTAAGAAAAAAACAACCCCTTAAGCCTACTGCTTTATATAATTGTGTAAGCATCCGCCTTTATCAAAAATACGGTCAATACTTTTTTCAACAGCAGCATCTTTTTGTACCGGCGGCGCATGATGCGGCTTTATACGGGCATCAAATACCAGTGGCCCATTGCAGCCCCAGTGCTTGTTTTGGGTAAAACTATCAATGCCATACAAATCGTGCGATGGATTGCAACGGGTAAAGTTTACCCACAAAAAATTGTTCAACCGCTCACTCACAAACCCTGAATCATCGCACACAATAATAAATGGAAAATTCTTTAATTGACCATTGAATACTGAACATTGAGTATTGAGCATTTCCATTTCTCTGCCGGCATTTTCATAATTTGAGAATGAGTTGGTTTCTAATGCAACCACACCAGGCATTACCATTTTAGGATTTTTAAATGCAGATAAATTATTTAAAGCTGCCGGCATTGCCGAGCCTAACTCTCTTATTGGTTCTCCATAAGCAGCAAGCACCACTTTACTGCCTGTGTTCAATCCTTCTCCGGAGTAATCAAGCGTATCAATGCTGGTGTTGGTGTAAAAATGAATGTCTCTTTTTAAATTGATACGCTGCAAAAAATAACTGAAATAATTTTCAATATTATTGGTGCTGATTGAATTTTCATCATCAGCAGTAATAAATAAAAACTTAGCCAGACTTAATTGCCCCGTACCCAAAACATGATTGGCAATGGTTAAAATTTCTGCAGGTTGTTTGGTTGGCGTGTAAGGTGTATATCTTTCGCTGCCAATGGCAAGTAACAAAGGATGCACACCAGCTGCATCAACAGCATGCACTTCTTTAAGTCCGGGTATTTCCTGCTGAATGGCTTTGCCTGTCATTTTATGAATGAGTTGCCCAAAACTCGTATCCTCTTGCGGCGGGCGGCCAACAACTGTAAATGGCCAGATGGCATTTTTACGGGCATACACTTTATGTACTTTCATTAACGGAAAGTTGTGCGTTAAACTGTAATAACCCAAATGATCCCCAAAAGGACCTTCTGGTTTGTTTTCGTTGGGATAAACTTCGCCGGTAATTACAAAATCAGCATCGGTGCTTATACAAAATCCATCCTGATAACAATACCGAAATCTTCTGTTGCCCAACACGCCTGCAAATGTCATTTCGCTGATACCTTCGGGCAGCGGCATTACAGCAGCTACGCTATGCGATGGTGGTCCGCCAACAAATACACTTACTTTTAAAGGCAATCCTTTTTTATTTGCTTTATTTTGATGAACACCAATGCCACGGTGCAACTGGTAGTGCAAACCAATTTCTTTATCAGGCACATAATCATTACCAGATAATTGTATGCGATACATGCCCAGATTGGCATTCATAATGCCAGGCTTATCAATATCCTCGGTATAAACCTGCGGCAGCGTAACAAAAGCACCGCCATCCATTGGCCAGTGCTGTATCTGGGGAATATCGCTGATTTTTATCTCCTCAAATAAAACCGGTTTTTGCAGTGGATTTTTTTTAGGCAAGGCTTTTAATGCTGCCAAACCTGCACTAAAATTTTTTATAGGATTTTTTATGGCTTTAACCGGATCATCTTTCAATTCAATTAACTGCTGAACGGTTTTTAATGTATTGCGAAAAATAAATTCGCTTCTTTGGAGCGTACCAAAAATATTAGATGCTGCCCTGAATTTGCTGCCTTTTACATTTTCGAAAAGCAAGGCCGGTCCACCGGCCTCATGCACACGTAAATGAATGGCCGCCATTTCCAGGTACGGATCAACTTCTTCTTTAATGCGGATAAGCTGACCCTCCTTTTCAAGATCCAATAAACATTCTTCAAGAGATTTGTAAACCATGCGTAATAAATTCAACGCAAATGTAAAACACAAATGGAGGAGTATTGTTTAAAATAGAAAAATTACTGTTTGCAAGGGTGAGTCACCCGGTTAGGGTGGCTCACCCAGCCGCTGATAGCTATTTGAGCAAAATTTTATTCAAGCACAGCTAATAGAAGAGTAGCATTAGTGGTATGCCTGATTAATTTACAAAAGGCTTTGTTTATCACCGGTTGAGCCTTCCGCCGCAGGCGGAGTGACTCACCCAATTTTATTTCTTCAGATACATCACTTCCTTTACCAGCTTAACTGTTCTTGCTACGTCAGGTAAATAAAGTGCTACCAGGTTTGGTGCATAGTGCATGGGCGCATCTGCAGAGGTTATTCTGCGGATGGGAGCATCTAAATAATCAAAACCTTCTTTTTGTATGCGGTAAGTAATTTCAGAAGATACAGATGCAAACGGCCATTGCTCTTCAACAATTACAAGTCTGTTTGTTTTTTTAACGCTTTCTAAAATGGTAAACCAATCCAGCGGACGAATGGTAGCCAAATCAATTACTTCGGCTTCAATACCTTCTTTTGCTAATTCTTCCGCAGCACCCAGCGCCACTTTCATCATTTTATTAAAAGATACAATGGTAACATCTTTACCTTCTCTTTTTATAAATGCTTTACCAATCGGCAATAAATATTCTTCTTCAGGTACTTCGCCTTTTTCGCCATACATCACTTCACTCTCCATAAAAATAACAGGATCATCATCACGAATTGCACTTTTCAACAAACCTTTTGCATCGTATGGATTTGAAACTGAAATAACTTTTAAGCCAGGAATATTGGCGTACATAGATTCAAAAGCTGTTGAATGTTGAGCACCCAACTGGCCGGCACTTCCGTTTGCTCCACGAAAAACAATCGGGCAGCCAACCTGTCCGCCACTCATGGCCAGCATTTTTGAGGCTGTATTTAAAATCTGATCTAAAGGCAAAACTGCAAAATTCCAGGTCATATATTCAACAATAGGGCGCAGGCCATTTTGTGCGGCACCTACGGCAATGGCTGTAAAACCAAGTTCGGCAATGGGTGTATCAATAATTCTTTTCTCACCAAATTCCTCCAGCATACCCTGACTTACCTTGTAAGCACCGTTGTACTCTGCTACTTCCTCACCCATTAAAAAAACACGTTCATCTCTACGCATTTCTTCCTGCATGGCTTCTCTAAGGGCTTCTCTAAAGGCAATTTGTCGCATGAAAAAGTTATTTGTTATTTATTAATAGTGGGCAAATTTATTCTATCAGGGTCAGAAAATCAAATTGATATTTATCCCCCTAACCCCCTGCCCTTCAACTTCGCTCAGGATGAAAGGGAATTGCATCTCACATATTTTGAATCACCATCGCACTTGCACCGCCTCCACCATTACAAATTCCTGCTGCACCATACTTTGCATTATGCTGTTTTAAAACATGCAATAACGTAACAATTATCCGGGCTCCACTGCAACCTAATGGATGGCCAAGCGATACAGCTCCACCATTTACATTTACTTTGGCAGCATCAAGTTTCATGCGCCTGCTGTTTTCAATACCAACAACAGCAAATGCTTCGTTCAGCTCCCAGTAAGCAATATCTTCCATTTGCAATCCTGCTTTTGCAACAGCTTTGGGTACTGCAATAGCTGGTGTAGTGGTAAACAATTCAGGCGCCTGCTCTGCATCTGCATAACTTACAATTTTACCAATGGGTTTTAAACCGAGTTCATCCGCTTTTTCTTTACTCATTAAAACCAATGCTGCTGCGCCATCATTCATGGTTGATGCGTTTGCTGCAGTAACGGTTCCATCTTTTTGAAAAGCACCTTTGAGCGTAGCAATTTTATCAAACTTTACATTAAATGGTTCTTCATCTTTAGCAAAAATTATGGGGGCTCCGCTGCGTTGTGG